>JBKPBM010000230.1:0-10759 GCA_046744325.1 Actinomycetota bacterium
CTACCAGACCTATAAGGCGGAGTCCGGCAAGTATGTCCGGGAGCACTTCTTCGGGCGTGACCCGCGCACCCGCAAGATGGTCGAGCACCTCAGCGACGACGAGATCTGGAACCTGAAGCGGGGCGGCCACGACTATCGCAAGCTGTACGCGGCGTACAAGGCGGCCACTGAGCACACTGGACAGCCCACGGTCATCCTGGCCAAGACGATCAAGGGGTGGGCCCTGCCCTCGTCGTTCGAGGCCCGCAACGTGACCCACCAGATCAAGAAGCTCACCGTCGACGAGCTCAAGACGTTCCGGGACCGGCTCGAGCTCCCGATCAAGGACGCGGACCTGGAGTCCGGCGAGCCCCCCTATTACCACCCGGGGTTGGACTCCACCGAGATCCAGTACATGCTGGCCCGCCGGCACGCTCTGGGCGGCGTGCTGCCGGAGCGCACGGTCGTGCCGAAGGCCGTGGAGTTCCCGCGGGAGGGGGTCTACGAGCAGTTCGCCGCGGGATCCAAGCAGCCCGTCTCCACGACGGGAGACTGCGTCCGGCTGCTCCGCGACTTGATGCGAGACAAGAAGGTCGGCCAGCGCGTGGTCCCGATCATCCCCGACGAGGCCCGCACCTTCGGCATGGAGTCACTCTTCCCCCAATTCAAGATCTACGCCGCCCACGGCCAGCTGTACGAGCCGGTCGACGCCAAGCACCTCCTGGCCTACGTCGAGGCCAAGGACGGCCAGATCCTGGAGGAGGGCATCACCGAGGCGGGCTCGATGGCGATGTTCACCGCCGCGGGGACGTCCTACGCCACGCACGGCGAGCCGATGTTCCCGTTCTTCGCCTTCTACTCGATGTTCGGGTTCCAGCGGATCGGGGACCTGATCTGGTCTGCGGGCGACCAGCGCGTCCGCGGGTTCCTGCTGGGCGGAACGAACGGGCGGACCACGCTCAACGGCGAGGGGCTCCAGCACGAGGACGGGCACTCGCTGCTGCTGGCCTCCACCAACCCGGCGTGCCTGGCGTACGACCCGGCGTTCGCCTATGAGATCGCGGCGATCGTCAAGGAGGGACTGCGCCGAATGTACGAGGTGGGCGAGGACATCTTCTACTACCTCGCGCTGTACAACGAGCCGTACCCGATGCCGGAACAGCCGGCCGGGTCGGACGAGGGGATCCTCCGAGGGCTGTACCGGTTCAAGGAGGGACCGAACGAGGGCAAGCGGCATCGGGCCCAGCTCCTGGGGTCGGGCCCCATGGTCAACATCGCCCTGCAGGCCCAGGAGATCCTGGCCTCGGAGCACGACGTGTCGGCGAACGTGTGGAGCGCCACCTCCTACCAGCAGCTCCGATGCGACGCGCTGGAGTGCGAGCGATGGAATCGGCTGCATCCGGGAGAGCCGGCCCGCGACCCGTTCGTCGCCGAGGCCCTGGGGTCGGAGGAGGGCCCGGTGGTGGCCGTCACCGATCAGATCAAGGCGGTCCCGGACCAGATCGCCCGGTGGGTACACCAGCCGTTCGTCTCATTGGGAACCGACGGGTGGGGCCGGTCGGACACGCGCGAGGCCCTGCGCCGGTTCTTCGAGATCGACGCCGAGCACCTGGTGGTGGCCGTGCTGTCGGCACTGGCCCAGATGGGCGAGGTCAAGCCCGAGCAGGTCACGGACGCCATCACCCGCTACGGAATCGAGCCCGATCGGACCTCACCGTTCTTCTGGCAGGCGTAGCTCGCCGTCCTGATCAACCGGTGGGGGCGGGGACCGTCTCGGTGTTGCGCTGGATCGTCGAGTAGTGCACCGCGGCGATCCGCTTGCCGATCGAACGCCAGGCGTTCTTGCTATCGACGGCGCGCTTCAGGAACTCCTCCGGCTTCACCCGGTTGTCCTTGAACGCGGTCCACGCCTCGTCGTAGCCGGCGGCCACCTCGTCCTGCCACGCCATCGTCGTCCTCCCTCCTAGAGCAGCATCGTCAACTCGGGGATCCCCTCCGCGGACGCATCGTCCGCGAGCCCGGCCCACTGCCGCACCATCGCCAGGGGAGCGACCAGGCGGTTCATGTCACAGACCGGTCCCTTCACACCGGGCATGATGTGTGGGTCGGGGCCGACCACCCCGCCGTAGAACTGCCATGCGTCGGCGCCGGCGGGCAGCTCAGCGGCGTAGTGCGCGATCCAGTGGTGTGCCCCCGTCACCGTTCGGCCCTGCAGGCTGTAGCTCCAGGGGTCCAGTCCCTCCGGGTGCAGCCGCCGGAGCCGGCTGACGCAGGCCAACGCCTGGGCGTCAGAGATGCTGTCCGACGGCGTCTCCTCGTTGCGCTCGACGTCCACGGCCCACATCCGGCCCGGCTTCCATGGGAACCACTCCGCCAGGCGCTCGGCCTGCGACTCCCCCGGCTCATCGGTTCCGAAGATGTAGCCGATGATCAGCAGGCCGGCCGCCTCGGCCTGGGCGACGCTCGAGTCCGCCGCGCTGTCCTTCGAGGTCTGGCCGATCTTGATCCCCAGGATGGGCGAGCTGTGCGCGTACAGGGCTCCGTCCTGGAAGGGATGCCAGTGGTTCGTGTCGGCGAAGAGGATACCGGTGATGGTGGTCATCGCGCCCCCCGTCTGGAGCGGCGCCTCACGCGCCAATCGAGATCGTACGCGAAGCCACATGGTGATCGCTGCGCGTCACCGCTGCGTTATCACCACGTCACCTCGGTCGGCGGTCGGCGTCCGGCGATGCGTCCCACCCGGGGAAGAACCCAGGGATCGGCCAGCCGGGATCCGGCCGCCAGCTCTCCCATCCGTCGGCGAACGGCGAGGCTCGGAGCTCGATCCGGTCGATGATCCTGCGGGCCTCCGCCCGAACCTCGTCGGCCTGCGCCGCCGACATCAGCCCGCGGTTCACCTCCTCCCGCAGCTCGGCTTCGTCCTTCAGGCGCCACGACAGGTCGGGTTGCACCTCGATGTCCAGCATCTGATCCATGTAGTCGAATCCCACGGCGGTCCGGCGCAGCGGCTCCTGCAGGTTGATGTACCAGCCGGCGAACACCCCCATGTCATCGAAGGCGACCATGGCCGCGTGGGCCTCCCCCGGCCGCACCAGGTGGAGGAAGCTCCGGCGCACCCACTCGTCGTCGGCCAGGACCCACTCGCGCCACGGCATGCGCAGGATCGATCCGTCGGGGGCCACCGGGCGCTTCCACGGGTTTCCGATGGCCATGTACAAGGCGATCAGGTGGGGGTCATCCCGGACCACGGTCATCGGACGGGCCGCCCACACGCGTCCCTCCCACATCTCCCGCAGAACGATCCGCTCCCCGGGCCGGAATCGGCCGGATCGGTCGGAGACGGGCACGGGATCGATCAGAAGAGCAGGGCGGCGAGGCGGCGCCGGTACTGCTGGGTCAAGGGGTCGGCGTCGCCCAACACGGAGAAGACCTTCAGCATGGCCTCGCGGGCCTCCTGCTTCTCCTCGTCGCGGCCGTTCTGGACCGCGGCCAGGAATACGTCCAGCGCCTCCTGGAAGCGTCCCTCCGCGGCGGCGCGCTCTGCGGCGGCCAGCGGTCCCTCGCCGTTGGCGCCCGGCGTCCCCCACTCGGAGATCTCGATCGCTGAGAGCAGCCGCTCGGCCTCGGGGTGGGGCCGCAGCGGGGACAGCATCTCCCGGGCCTGCTGGAGGTCGCCGCGCACGGCGGCGAGGCGGCCGAGCCCCAGCGCCGACGGTTCGTGCCGGGGATCGAGAGCCTGCGCCTTGCGATACAGGCTCTCCGCCTCCTGGTCCCGGCCCTGCTGCTCGGCCTGCTCGGCCTGCATCGTCAGGACGTCCGCCTCCGAGGGCAGCAGCGTTTTGAGGAAGGCTCGGATGGACTGCTCGGGGACGGCTCCGATGAACTCGTTGGCCAGGCGCCCATCGCGGAAGGCCTTGACCGCGGGGATGCTCTGGATGCGGAACGCGGAGGCCACCTGCGGGTTGTGGTCCACGTCGAGCTTGCCCAGGAGGAACTGCCCCTGGTACTCGCCCGCCAGCCGTTCCAGGACCGGGCCGATCATCCGGCAGGGCTGGCACCACTCCGCCCAGAAGTCGACCACCACGGGTCGCTGGTGCGATTCCTGCAACACGGCGGTGCCGAAGTTCTGGTCGTTGACCTCGATGACGTTGGGATTCGACAGCGTGTCGGTGGCAGCCATGCGTCAAGGGTAGCGAACCAGCAGCCCGGTGACGTCCTCCAGGAGCTGGTGCGTGAGGTGGAGGGCCTTCTCCCTGCGGATCGCCGGATCGGCCTCGAGGTCGGTCCGGATGGGTGGGCCAAAGGCCACGGTGACCCGGCGCCTGAGCCTGGCTCGCGGCTGATCTCCCCGGGTCCGCTTCGCCTTGAGCGTCCCGCTGATGCCGCAGGGCACGATCGGGGCACCGGTCGCCAGGGCCATCCACGCCGCTCCCCGCAGGAAGGGGAGCATCTCACCGGTGAAGCTCCTGGTCCCCTCTGGGAACAGCCCCAGGGCTCCGCCCTGCTCGAGGACCGCCAGGGACGTGTCGGTGGCCCGAAGGTCGGCCACGGAGCGCCGCACCGGGAACCCGCCCAGCTCGAACCACAGCCGGCGCAGGAAGGCGTTCTTGTACAGCTCGATCTTGGCCATGAACACGATCCGCCGAGGGCAGGCGATCACGAGCACCGGGATGTCGAGCATGCTCCGGTGGTTGGCCGCGACGATCACGGGCCCGGCGGCAGGAACGTGCTCCGCCCCCTCGATGCGCATGCGGTACCACCACCGGAGCACGGGGCCGGCGATCGCTCTTGACACCCCGACGCTGCGGCCGATCCCGGGCGCGAGGCGGGGACTATCGGCGGCCGGCCGCTCCAGGGAAGCAACCACATCTCCCACGGTCCTCAGCTCCGAGCCATCGCTCGCCGGCAGCCTGACCCCGAACCGCTCCTCGACGGCAACGGCCAGGTCGGCGAACGCCAGCGAGTCGTATCCCAGGTCCCCGAGCTGCGCGTCGAGATCGGGTTCTCGCGCCGGTGGGTGTGGAGCAAGCTCCATCACGAGCTGGAAGACCTGCTCGGCCCGAGAGGCTTCGTGTTCGGTCTGCACTGATGGACAACTGTAGGGAACCCCTCGTGCGGGCGAAAGCCCGGCTCTGGGTCACGCTCCGCTCGTGAGCGGTCTGAGATTGAGACAACCCGGTCTACCTCTGCAGGATGGATCCGGTCGGCCGAGGAGTGGCGATCGGATCGGCGTTCACGAATTCGCGGAGCGCCGCATGGTAGTGCTCGACCGTCTCATCGAAGCTGTCCAACCGCGCCTCCTTCAGGACCTCGCAGCGGATCCCACCGGACCACCCCGAGCGAAGGGGGCGGGATGGCCCGATGCTAGAATCCCGGCGGACCGCCCCCCATTCCGAGGTGAGATCACGGTGGCCACACGGGTGAAATCGCAGGCCGGAGCCAGGCACGAAGCGCTCGGACTGTCCGACGACGATCTCCTGCAGATGTTCCGGACCATGGTGATGGCCCGGATGTGCGACGAGGCCCAGTTCAGGCTCAATCGCCAGGGCAAGGCGCCGTTCGTGGTGCCCGTCTCAGGACACGAGGGGTGCCAGATCGGCACGGCCTGGCCCTACCGAAAGGGCACCGACGTCTTCGTTCCCTACTACCGCGACATGGGGATCTGCCTGGTGGCCGGGCTGGGGCCCAGGGATGTGTTCCTGGGCGTGTTCGGCAAGCGCGAGGATCCTTCGAGCGGCGGCCGGCAGATGCCGGCACACTGGAGCTCAAAGAGACTCGGGCTCGTCACCGGCTCCTCCCCCATTGCCACCCAGATCCCCCACGCCGCGGGCATCGCGTACGCCATGAAGTACCGCGGCGAGGACGGGGTGGTCGGATGCTGGTTCGGCGACGGGGCCACCAGCGAGGGCGACTGGCACGAGGGGCTGAACTTCGCCGGCATCCACAAGCTCCCCGTGGTCTGGTACTGCGAGAACAACAAGTACGCCATCAGCGTTCCGCTCTCCAAGCAGATGGCGGTGAAGGACGTGGCCGACCGGGCCCCGGCCTACGGGTTCGACGGCGTGGTGGTCGAAGGGAACGACGTGCTGGGGTGCTACGAGGCCTCGAAGGACGCCATCGACAAGGCCCGCGCGGGCGGCGGCCCGACCCTGATCGAGCTCAAGACCTACCGCTTCCACCCCCACACCTCCGATGACGACGACCGGACCTACCGCAGCCGCGAAGAGGTGGAGGAGGCCAAGCGCAACGACTCGATCATCATGTTCGGCAACCAGCTGAAGGACCTGGGGCTGCTGGACGACGAGGGGATCCAGTCGATCCGGGCCGCGGTGAAGGCCGAGGTCGACGCCGAGGTCGACGCGGCCTGGGAGGCCGAGGACCCGCCTGCCGAGAGCCTGTTCTGGCACGTGTTCGCCGACGGGTCAGCGCAGCCGGAAGGTGACCGGTCGTGACCGAGAAGAACATCGTGCAGACGGTGCACGACACGCTGTGGGACGCCATGAAGGAGGACGAGCGCGTGCTGGTCCTGGGCGAGGACGTGGGTGCGCGGGGCGGCGTGTTCCGGGCGACGGCCGGGTTCCTGGGCGAGTTCGGCGAGCGCCGGGTGATCGACACGCCACTGGCCGAATCCGGGATCGTGGGCGTGGCCATCGGCCTGGCGATGCACGGCCTGCTCCCCGTGGCCGAGATCCAGTTCGCCGACTTCATCCACCCCGCCTTCGACCAGATGGTCAGCGAGGCCGCCCGCATCCGGTACCGCAGCGACGGCGACTGGAGCTGCCCGATGGTGGTGCGTACCCCGTGGGGCGGTGGCGTGCACGGCGCCCTGTACCACTCCCAGAGCATCGAGGCGTTCTACGGGCACGTCCCGGGTCTCAAGGTGGTGGTCCCATCCACTCCGCACGACGTCAAGGGCATGCTCATCGCCGCGATCAAGGACCCCGATCCGGTCCTGTTCCTAGAACACAAGAAGACGTACCGCCTGATCAAGGGCGAGGTTCCCGACGAGCCCTACGAGGTTCCGATCGGGAAGGCGGACGTGAAGCGGGAGGGAACGGACCTCACGGCCGTCGCCTATGGCCTGATGATGCACCTCTGTCTGGAGGCCGCCCAGCGCCTGCAGGACGAGGACGGCGTCTCGGTCGAGGTGGTCGACGTCAGGACGATCGCCCCCCTCGACAGGGAGACCATCCTCGCCTCGGTGCGCAAGACCGGGAAGGCCATGGTCGTCTACGAGGACAACCGGACCTACGGAGCCGGCGCGGAGATCTCGGCGCTGATCGCCGAGGAGTGCATGTTCGACCTGGACGCACCGGTGGTCAGGATGGGTGGGCCCGACGTTCCGGCCATGGGCTTCGCCGGCCCCCTCGAGCACGAGTTCATGCCCGACGCGGGGAAGATCCACGCGAGGATGAAGGAGCTCTCCGAGTTCTGAGCCGCCCCGGAGCGGAGGTCCCCCTTGCGTCGTCTGCGGACGCGCGCGGGTCTATGCCTTGCCGGTGTGATTGTGACCCGGTGCGTTCGTCTCCGCACCGGATGTGGCCTCGGCGCTCGGCTCGGATGGCCACTCGTTGACCACGGTCAGCAGCCCGAGCGAGGGGGGACCTGACGAACACGTTGGAGTCGGTCTCCTCCAGCTCCCCACCGATGCCTGGGCAGCGGGCTGGTACTACCTCATCGGCGCGGTGAACCAGACCCTGACGCTTCGCTGGGACGGAAGCTCGTGGTCGATCATCAGCAGCCCGAATCTGGGGGACGCATCGACGCTGTACGGCATCGTCGCGGTCTCGGATTCGGAGGGCGTACGCAGTGGCACGGGATCGTGGAGCCGCGTACCAGCCGCTCGTGGAGTACTTCTGCTGAGCCCATAGACTGGAGTGGTGGCGAGCACCGACCACAACCCACACAAGCGCAGGCTGTATCTCCCGATCGTCGGGACGAACGGCTCCCCCGCGCCGACGCAAGGACGGCGTCCCGACTGGCTCCGGGTCAAGGCGAGCTTCGGGCCGAACTTCGCCGAGCTCAAGGACCTCATGCGCACCCGGTCCCTCCATACGGTCTGCGAGGAGGCCGGCTGCCCCAACATCTACGAGTGCTGGGAGGACCGCGAGGCCACATTCCTGATCCTTGGCGATCGGTGCACCAGGCGGTGCGGGTTCTGCGACGTGATGACCGCCAAGCCGTTCGAGGTCGACGAGGACGAGCCGGCGCGAGTGGCCGAGGCGGTGAAGGCCATGGGCCTGCGTCATGTCGTCATCACCGGGGTGGCCAGAGACGACCTGGAGGACGGCGGCGCGCGCATCTGGGCCGCGTGCATCCGGGCCGTGCGCGCCGCCGTCCCGGACTGCACGGTTGAGGTCCTCCCCTCGGACTTCAAGGGCGGCGAACGCGACATCGCCACGGTGATGGACGCCGAGCCCGACGTGTTCGCCCACAACCTGGAGACCGTCAGGCGGCTCCATGCGCGCATCCGGCCCGCGTTCGGCTACGACCGCTCCCTTGATGTCCTTCGGATCGCGAAGCATCTCCGCCCGACCGGGGTGACCAAGTCGAACCTCATCCTGGGGATGGGCGAGCGGCCGGAGGAGGTCGCGGCGGCCATGGCCGACATCCGCGCCGCCGGCTGCGACCTGCTGACCATCGGCCAGTACCTTCAGCCGACGAAACTGCACCTGCCCGTCGACCGATGGGTCACCCCGGAGGAGTTCGCGGAGCACGCCCGCCACGGGATGGAGGAGCTCGGCTTCGCCCACGTCGAGGCGGGGCCGTTGGTCCGGTCCTCGTACCACGCCGGCAAGCAGCTCAGACGCGCCGCGGCCGCCCTCGTTCGGGCGTGATCTCCTCGCATCGATCCGAATCGCCGCCTCCCCTCCGACGGCCGGTTCGTCTGGAGACCGAGCGGCTGATCCTGCGGGAGCTGAATCTCACAGATCTCGACGACCTTGCTGCGTTGCTCGGGGACCGCGATGTCATGCGGTTCTATCCACGCCCGAAGACCCCGGTGGAAGCCCGCGAGTGGCTCGATTGGAACCTCCGGCTGTACGCCGAGCGCGGCCATGGATTGTGGGCCATGCTCCTCAAGGAGACAGGTGAGTTCGTCGGAGAGTGCGGCCTCACTCCTCAGCCGGTGGACGGGTCGGAGGAGATCGAGATCGGCTGGCACGTCAGGAAGGACCTGTGGCGCAGGGGTTTCGCTTCGGAAGCAGCCACCACCTGCCTTCGGTACGGCTTCGATCAGATGGGCCTGGACCGCATCGTCTCGATCATCGCGCCGGCGAACCTGGCCTCGCAGGGCGTGGCCACGAAGATCGGCATGACGCTGGACCGGACGAGCGTCTGGGAGAAGAGTGGGCTCCCCGAGCACATCTTCGTGATCAAGCGCCCGCCGCCCAGCGGGGATGAAGGAGGAGCCGGCCTGTAAGCCGGATTCTGTGCCGGACCTTGCGGCCCGGTGGCGACCATCCATCTGGGAGCCGCGTCGCCGCGACCCTCTCGGCGCCGGATCACGCCGGCGCCCTCTGCAGCCTACCCGGGAGCATCGGACGGGCCGCCCGCTCCCTGCTTGGCCTTGCTCCGGATGGGGTTTGCCCAGCCGGCCGGTCGCCCGGCCGCTGGTGAGCTCTTACCTCACCGTTTCACCCTTGCCCCTGCCCCCGGCGGCGAGCCGTTGCGGGGACGGTGGGCGGTCTGTCTCTGTGGCACTGTCCGCAGGTCGCCCTGCCTGGGTGTTACCCAGCATCCTGCCCTGTGGAGTCCGGACTTTCCTCGATCCGATCCGGCCATCGCTGACCCGGAAAGCGGACCGCGGCCGCCCGGCCGGCTCCTCCCTCGTTCGAGTATAGGAGCGGAAATCCTCGCACCGCTCCAAACCCTCGCTGGGCCTCGCCCGTACCCCCTGTCGAAGCGCTCTCGTACGGAAGGAGTTCGACGTGAAGATCCGATCGATGGCAGCCGTTGCCGCTGCCCTGGTCATCGCGCTGATGGCAGTGGGGGCCCCTGCATGGGCAGCCTCCGTCAGCATGGTCGATTTCAACTTCTCCCCCGCCACCATCACCATCAAGGTCGGCGACAGCGTCACGTGGACGAACAACGCCGCGGACGCACACACCTCGACATCGGATACCGGGGTATGGGACTCCGGGACGGTCAACCCGGGGGCCAGCTTCACCCACACGTTCAACACCGCCGGGACGATCCCCTACCACTGCAACTTCCACGTGTCCCTGGGGATGGTCGGCACGGTGATCGTGCAGGCCGCATCCACCACTCCCGCGCCAACCTCGTCGTCGGGCGGAGGCGGAGGCGGTGGGGGCGGGAGCACGGCGACCGCGGGCGAGCCCCTGCCGAACACCGGAGCGAGCTCGAGCACCGCGCCGTTCGTGATCTTCGGTCTGCTGTTCCTGATCGGTGGCGGGGCGGTGCTGTACGGCCTTCGCCGTCGTCGGGCCTAGCCCTCGGGCGAGAACAGCTCGGGGAAGGGCTCCGCCGGCCCGGGACGGTCGTCGGGTCCCCGCTCCGCCAACCACGTATCGACTCCCCGGTTGGCCAGGCGGTCGGCGTCGCGGTTGAACGCACGGGGGACGTGCTCGTAGCCGATTGAATCGAACTGCCGAGCCAACCGGCGAGCATCGCCGTGGAGCCGGATCAGCGTTGGGTTCTTGACCCGAAACCTTCCTTCGAGCTGTTCGATCCGCAGCCGGCTGTCCGAGCGCAGGAGCACGTCACGCGCCCCCAGCGCGCCCGCTCGACGGAGCCCCTCGATCGCCGCACGGTATTCGGC
>JBKPBM010000370.1:0-3559 GCA_046744325.1 Actinomycetota bacterium
GGCCAGGCGGTGGCGGCGCCCCGGCGACAGGCAGCCGGCCAGGGCGACGTAGCTGGCATACGGGAAGACCTCGACGGCCGCGGGGGTCGACCCACCGGCGCCCTCGTCGGGGCCGCCGAGGAAGAGCGGGTACCCAGCGTCTTCAGCAGCGGCGTAGACCTCGAACCCGGCGGTCATCCACGAGAACAGCCGGGTCTCGTCGTAATGGGTCTGGTGCGACCCGATGCCCCGGCGCGACAGCTCGTACTCCGCGACCCGGCGGGCGAGGTGGGTCCCGGGGCGAGGGGGGACCGTCAACCGCGCGGCCTCCGCCGGGTCGCGCAGCAGCCCCAATCCGGGCCGGGGCGGAGCGTCGATCCCGACCGCGGCCGGCCGGAGGCTCGCCAGGAGGTCGCGGACGGCGCTCGGCCCGATCCGGCTCCACCGTTCCTTGACCACCGAGTCGAACATCAGGACGACGTCGTGGCCGCGCCCCAGCGAGACGTCGACCCCCAGGACCGCCTCCTCGTTCGGCACGGTCCTCAGGCCCCGGTGCGTTCGCGGTGGGCCAGGAACTCCAGCAGGTCCGACCGGGTCAGCACCCCCAGCGCCTCACCCTCCTTGGCCACGATCACGGCCGGCCCGTGCTGCAGCTCGGCGAAGGCGATCTCGATCGGATCGTCGAATTCGACCATCGGGAACGGCGGTGCCATCACCTCGGCCACGTCGGCCTGGAGCGAGTCCGGGTCGCGGAAGATCCGGTCCAGGAGCGTTCGTTCCCGGATGGACCCGACCATCGCGGTGACCTCGTGCGAGTCGTCGCGGGCCACCGGGGCCTGGGAGATCCCGAACTGCTGCAGCCGGTCCACGGCCTGGCGGACCTTCTCGTGCGCGCCGATGGTGACCAGCTGGGGGACCTCCCCGTGCTTGGCCGAGAGGATCTCCTCCACCCGGATGACCTCCCGGCGCTCCAGGAACCCGTACTGGAGCATCCACGAGTCTGAGTAGAGCTTCGACAGGTAGTTGCGTCCCGTGTCGGGGAAGATCACCACGACCAGCGCGTCGTCGGGAAGCTCGCGGCCCACGGTCAGGGCGGCGAACATCGCCGTGCCCGACGAGCCGCCGACGAGGATGCCTTCGCTCCGGGTGATGGCCCGGGCCGTGAGCAGCGAGTCCCGGTCGCTGACCCGCACCCACCGGTCCACCAGCGAGGGATCGAACGTCTCGGGCCAGAAGTCCTCGCCGATACCCTCCGTGAGGTACGGGCGAGCCTCCTCGCCGGGAGCGGCCGAGAACAGCGATCCCTCGGGATCGGCCCCCACCACCATCACCGACGGCTTCTGCTCCTTGAGGTAGCGCGCGGTGCCGGTCACCGTCCCACCGGTCCCCACGCCCACCACCAGCACGTCGATGGCGCCCTCGGTCTGTTGCCAGATCTCCGGTCCGGTCGTCTCGTAGTGGGCCCGAGGGTTCTCCTGATTGAAGTACTGGTTGGGCTGGAACGCGCCGGGGATCTCCTCGGTCAGCCGGTCGGCCACTCGGTAGTACGACTCGGGGCTCTCCGGGGCGACGGCCGTCGGAGTGATCACCACCTCCGCCCCGTAGGCCCGGAGCAGCGCCACCTTCTCCTGGCTCATCTTGTCCGGCATCACGAAGATGCACTTGTAGCCCCTGATGGCCGCGGCGATGGCAAGCCCATGCCCGGTGTTGCCGGATGTGGGCTCGACGATGGTGCCGCCGGGGCGCAACCGTCCCGCCTTCTCCGCCGCCTCGATCATCCGCAGGCCGATGCGATCCTTGACGCTCCCGCCCGGATTGAGCATCTCGAGCTTCGCCACGATGGTCGGCCGGACCCCGCGGGTGATCGTGCGCAGCCGAACCAGGGGCGTGTTGCCCATGGCGTCGAGGAACGTCTCCAGGACCTGCATCGTCGGGGCTCCCTTCGCGAACGAGGCTCGGCTCGACCATTGTCCGTCACGGCGGTACCCGACGGAAAGGCGCCTTGGCGTTCCGCCGGGAATGTGTGCTTTCCGTCAGATGCGCGCGGAGAGTGGGATGGGGCCCGGGCGCCCCAGGAGGAATCCCTGGCCCCTGGAGACGCCCAGCTCACGCACCGTGTCCAGCTCCCCCTGTCGTTCGATCCCCTAGGCGATGATCCCTGCCCCCGTCTCGCTGGCGAACCCGATCAGGGCTGAAGCTAGCGCTTGCTGGGCGGGGTTCAAGTCGATGTCCCGGATCAGACCGATATCCAGCTTGATGAAGTCCGGCGAGAGCTGGATCACATGGTGCAGGCTGGCGAATCCGGCCCCGGCGTCGTCGACGGCAAGGCGCACTCCGCGGGAACGGAGTCGTGCCAGACACGCGTTGAGCGAGTCGTAATCGTCGACGGGTGCGTGCTCGGTCACCTCGATCACCACCCGGTGGCCCGGTACATCATGCAGGAGCTCCCCGAGGCCGGGAGAGGCCACGGCCGCCGGGGAGAGGTTCACGGCCAGGAAGATGCCCGGGTCGATCGCGTCGAGGGTGGCGAAGGCGACTCGGGAGATGACCAGCTCGAGCTCGATGCGCACACCGAGGGCCTCAGCTTGATCCAACCATATCAAGGGCGATTCGTCGGCATCGAGGTCGAACCTGGCCAAGGCCTCGAGGCCAACCACGGCTCCGTTGGTCAGATCCTGGATCGGTTGGAAGACGATGACGAACCCCTGGCCTTGGAGAAGGCTGCGGATCTCGCTGGAACGTATGCGGAATTCGGCATCCTCCCGCTCCCTGCGCCGAAGTTCACCGGCAAGATCGCTGAGCAGGTCTCCAGCCACTCCCGGCGAGAGGGTGCTGCCTCCACTCGCGGCGACCCGCACGGCGTCGGCGAGGTCCTTCGAGGGGCCTCCCTTGACCAGATAGCCTGTGGCGCCCGCACGGATCATCCCCTGCACCGATCGTCGGTCATCGTGGACCGTCAGGGCGATCACGCGAGTCTGCGGAGACCGTCGCCGGATCTCCCGCGTTGCATGCTCGCCACCCCCAGGCATGCGCAGATCGATCAGCGCAACGTCCGGCTTGGTCGCGCTGACGCACTCCACCGCCTCGCCGGCGTCCTCGGCATCGCCCACGACAACCAGATCGGGCTCATCGTCGAGGACCACGGTCAGCCACCGGCGCACCGATGAGTCATCATCCGCAACCAGGATGCGAATGGCGGACGCGCCTGTATCGCTGGAGCGATTGGGCATGCCCGATCATTGGCGAGACCGGGCACCCAAGTCAAGCACCATCGGTCGCTGGGCTACGCTGAGACCAGCCTTCACACCCCGGTCCGTCTGAAGGGTTGCCGGGACCTCGATCAATCCGTGCCACCTCTCGGGCCCCTGACGTGTCATTGTCCGGACGCTCGGAGAAGGGACCGGTCCAGTCCCAAGGATGGAGTTCGTGAACGAGCCAGATCTGCGGAGCTTCGTGCACGAGATGTACCCGCGTTTGGTCGGGGCGCTCGCCGTGTCATGCGGAAGCAGGGCGGTGGCCGAGGACGCCGCGCAGGAGGCGCTCGGAGCGGTGGAACCGGCCGCCGCGGCGTGGTCTCCCG
>JBKPBM010000151.1:0-3483 GCA_046744325.1 Actinomycetota bacterium
TCCGCGTCCCGTTCCTGATCGAGGGGATCTTCGAGGGGCTGATCGGGGCGGGAGCGGCCGTCCTCGGGCTGTTCATCATGGTGGTGGCGTTCGTCCAGCCCCTCAGCACCAAGATCCAGTTCGTCCCGTGGATCACCACGCACGACGTGTTCTCTACGATCTGGATCCTGGTGGCCGGCGGGGTCGGGGTGGCCATCATCGCCAGCCTCCTGGCCATGCGCCGCTTCCTCGAGGTCTGACGCGGAGGCCTCCACGTGACCGGCCGGCAGGACGCCGGCGCCGACCGTGCGCGGTCCCCCGCGGACCGAACGGTCGCCACCAACCGGCGAGCCCGCCACGACTACGCCATCGAGGAGACCTTCGAGGCCGGCATGGTCCTCACGGGGCCGGAGGTGAAGTCGCTCCGGGCGGGCCGGGCGTCGCTGTCCGACGCCTATGCCCGCGTCGATCCGACCGGGACCGCCGTGTGGGTGGAGAACCTACACATCCCCCCGTACGAGATGGCCGACACCCGCCGGTACGAGCCGAAGCGGCCCCGGAAGCTCCTGCTGCACCGGAACGAGATCGCCCGGCTGATCGGCAAGACCGCCGAGCGCGGCCTCACCCTGGTTCCGCTCAAGATCTACTTCACCCGGGGGATGGCCAAGATGGAGCTGGGCCTGGGCAGGGGGAAGCGGCTGTTCGAGAAACGCCAGGCGATCGCGGCTCGCGAGCACCGCCGCGAGATGGAACGGTCGATGGGTCCGCGCGGCGATCGCCGGCCCTAGGCTGGTGGTCCTACCCGGTCGCGGGTACTTCGAGCCGAAGGACCGATCCCCTGTGCGTAACGCTGGGGCTACCTTGTCCGATACCTATTACGAGGGAGGTGACCCGATGCGGCGGATACGAGTCGAGCAGAGGACGCGACGCCTGGAGCACGATCGGGTCCACATCCTGCCCCTGGACCCTCGCGATCCGGACATCCTGCGGGCCAAGCACGCCGCCGCCGACGAGGCCAAGCGCCGCGCGCGGTCCTGAAGCCGTCGCGAAGCTCCGGGCCCGCCTTCGTATACTTGCTGGCGTAGCACTGACAACTGCACATGGGGGTGAACTGGCTTCGACCTGGGTGTGAACTGCCTGGGGGAAGCGGGCCGAGGTCCCCGGATGCCTCGTGAAAAGCCGGGATCGAATCAAACGCCAACTCCAATCTGGCGCTCGCTGCTTAGTTAGCTAAGTGGCCGTCCGCCGCGGATCGCCTTCGTCCGCGGGCCGGGCGTCGCGAGAAGGCTCACGACGGTGGTTTCGCCTGCCGGCCACCGCCGAACACCTTCGACAGGCTGGCCTCGAGGCCCTCCGCCGGTGGAGACCTCGAGGCGAGACACCACCGCCGGCTACGCCCGTAGAAGACCCAGACGGTCGCTCAGGGACGCGGGTTCGATTCCCGCCACCTCCACCCTTTCGGACATCGAGCAAACCTCGGGCGTGACGGCCGGAGCAGGCCGTCGATAAAGGAGCCATGAGATGACTCGGTACCTGATTTCGTTCCCCAGCGGCGCGATGGATCACATCCCCCATGAGGAGTTCCCCGCCGTAGGAAAGGCTGCTCACGCGGTGGTCCAGGAGGCCATGGATGCAGGCGTGTGGGTGTTCGGCGGCGGGCTGGCCGAGGACGTGGATCCCATCATGGTGGCCGGTGACGGGACGATCACCGCCGGTACGTACCCGCAGACCAAGGAATTCAACGGAGGGTTCACCGTCCTCGACGTGCCCTCTCGGGAGGCAGCCCAGGAGTGGGCCGCGAAGATCGCCACCGCCTGCCGCTGCGCTCAAGAGGTCCGCGAGTTCATGCCCGACCCAGCGGTGGGCAACTGAGCGAAGCCCCAAGTCGTCCCTTCTATGCCCAAGCCTGCGCGATGTCGACGGCTGCCCATACGGTGATATCATTTCGATATCATCGCTCGTTGCCGATGGCCGCTGGAGGGGATGGCATGGACGCGCAGAGAGAGGAGTGGCCGGCCCGGACGCTGCCCGGACTGGCCATGCTTGTGGCCGGGATCGTCGTCGAGATCGTAGGGATCGTCCTGATCTGGACGGGGGCATCGGGGGCCGACCAGGCCGGCAACGCTTCCGGAGGAGACGTCGCGGCCATGGTCCTGGGGTTTGTGGCGATCCTGGTCGGGATCCTCCTCTTCCTGGGCCTGTTCGTGGTCCAGCCGAACCGGGCCAGGGTGTTGATCCTGTTCGGCCGATACGTCGGCACGGTTCGCGACGATGGCTGGCACTGGGCCAACCCCTTCACGGTCGGGTCGCGGCCAACGATCTCTCTCCGCATCCGAAACTTCGACACCCAGGCCGTGAAGGTGAACGACCAGCGCGGCAACCCTGTGGAGATCGCGGCCGTCGTGGCGTGGCGGGTTGTGGACACCGCCAAGGCGAGGTTCGATGTCGACGACGTCCAGCACTACGTCTCCATCCAGAGCGAGACCGCGGTTCGTCATCTGGCCACGCTCTATCCCTATGACAGCTACGAGGAGGGCGAGACCCTTTCCCTGAGTGGCAACGTGGATGAGGTGTCCCGCGCCCTCCAGGGCGAGTTGCAGAACCGTTTGGCTCGGGCCGGGGTGGACGTGGTCGAGGCCCGGCTGTCCCATCTTTCGTACGCGCCCGAGATCGCCGGGGTGATGCTCCGCCGACAACAGGCGAACGCCATCGTCGCGGCACGGCAGCGCATGGTCGAGGGCGCCGGGGGCATGGTGGACATGGCGCTGCAACGCCTCACCCAGAGCGGGATCGTGGAACTGGACGAGGAACGCAAGGCAGCCATGATCTCCAACCTGCTGGTGGTGCTGACCGGGGAGCAGGCGGCGCAGCCGGTCATCAACACGGGGTCGCTGTACCAGTAGCGGCGAGCGTCGGTGGCGGAGCGAAAGGCCTTCCTCCTGCGCATCAGCCCCGAGCTGTATTCGGCGCTGGAGCGATGGGCCGCCGACGAACTCCGAAGCGTCAACGCGCAGATCGAGTTCCTCCTCGCCGAGGCCGTGCGCAGGATGGGCCGGGAACGAGGAAGTCCGCCGGGTCGGTCCCGTCCGCGCACCCGATGACCCGAGACTTCGTCACACACCCTGGAACAGCGCGACCAATCGCTCGACGGTGAGGATCTGCCGGTACCCGAGGAACTCCAGGAGCGCGGCTCCCATCAGGATGACCCGGTCCCGCGTCCTCGGATACCTGGCCAGGAGCATGGTCTCGATCCCCCCGGGGCACTCGGCAGAGCGCCATTGAGGAGGCCTGTGGCCGAGGATGACCCGGATCCCCGGGCAACCTCTCGCGTGCATCAGGATCTCCCTCTGAGGACCCGCACCAATTTGAGCCTCAAAATGGTGCGGTGCTCACAACCACTCCCGCGGAAGGTTCATTCGGGGGCCTGACCTGCGGTTTCGTCCGTTCGGCTGAGGGATTCGGTAGCGTGGGCGCCGGGGGTGATCGCCGCGCAGCCTGGAGCCG
>JBKPBM010000115.1:0-1358 GCA_046744325.1 Actinomycetota bacterium
GTTCCGTCCGGACGATCGAAGTTCATCGCCCTGCACGCGGCCGTCCGCACCGGCGGCGTGCTGATCTACGTGCCCGACGACGTGAGGATCGAGCTGCCGCTGCAGACCCTGACCTACATCGACCGCGACGGGCTGGCCGTCTTCCCCCACACCGTCCTGGTCACCGGCGAGGGCGCCGAGGTCACCTACATCGACCGGTACGCCTCGCCGTCCCTCGAGCGCGCGCTCTCCGATGCGGTCGTCGAGAACTTCGCCGGGCCCGGCTCGAAGATCCGCTACGTGAGCCTGCAGGAATGGGGCCAGGGCGTCACGCACCTCGCCGTGCAGCGGGCCCACGTCGGCCGGGACGCCGAGATCCGCTCGCTGGGAGTGGCCTTCGGGGCGAGCCTCGCAAGGTCGGAGGTGGAGAGCATCCTGGGTGAGGCCGGCGGGTCCAGCGAGATGCTCGGGATCTACTTCGGCAGCGGGACCCAGCACATCGACCACCGCTCGATCCAGGACCACTACGGCGACAAGACCGCCAGCGACCTGCTGTATAAGGGCGTGATGAAGGGGCATTCGAACGCGATCTACACCGGGACCGTCATCATCGAGGCGGGCGCCCACCGGTGCGACGCCTACCAGACCAACCGGAACATCCTGCTGTCGGAGACGGCGAAGGCCCACTCGGTTCCCAACCTCGAGATCCTGACCAACGACCCCGTGCGGTGCGGGCACGCGGCCAGCGTGGGCCCGGTGGACGAGGACACGCTGTTCTACATCCAGAGCCGGGGCATCCCCTTCGAGGAGGCCCAGAAGCTGGTCGTCTTCGGCTTCTTCCAGGAGGTGCTGGACAAGGTGACACTCCCCGAGATCCGCACGGGCCTCGAGGCCGCGATCACCGCGGAGCTGGAGCGGGGCGACTGACGTGCTGGTCGAGGTGGGCAAGGTGAGCGACATCCCTGAGGGCGAGGCCCGGCGGTTCGTGGCGAACCGCATCGAGATCGCCGTGGCCAACCTGGGCAACGGGACGTTCCTGGCCGTGGACGACATCTGCTCGCACGCCGAGTCGTCGCTGTCGGAGGGCGAGGTGGACACCGACGACGAGACGATCGAGTGCCCCCGGCACGGCTCGGTGTTCGACCTGCGGTCGGGGAGGCCCAGGTCGCTCCCGGCCACCACGCCGGTCCTGACGTTCCCGGTGAAGGTGGAGGGCGATTCGATCCTGATCGAGGTGGAGGGGTAGCGAAGTGGCGCAGACGGCGAAGACGATGGAACGGGCGGGGACCACCCCCGCCACGCTCGAGGTTCGAGGGCTGAAGGCCGAGGTGGAGGGCAAGGAGATCCTCAAGGGCATCGACCTGGTGGTTCCCCAGGGC
>JBKPBM010000189.1:0-4080 GCA_046744325.1 Actinomycetota bacterium
CACGCTCCTCGTCGGCAGCGTCAGATGTGTATAAGAGACAGCTCGAAGATCCGGCAGAGGATCGGGCTGGACCAGTGCACGCTGGCCCTCTCGGGCGCCGCGCCCATCTCGATGGACACCCTGGAGTTCTTCGCCGGGATCGGCCTGCCGATCTACGAGGGCTTCGGTATGACCGAGTCGACGGCCCCGGCGACGCTCAACGTGGTCGGACGGGCCCGCATGGGGTCGGTTGGCCAGCCGCTCCCCGGCGTGGAGGTTCGCCTGGCGGACGACGGTGAGATCCTGATCCGAGGGGGGAACGTGACCCCCGGCTACTACAAGCAGCCGTCCGAGACGGCCCAGGCATTCGACCAAGAGAGCTGGCTGCGCACGGGCGACGTGGGCAGCATCGACTCCGATGGATTCGTCTCCATCACGGATCGGAAGAAGGAGCTCCTGATCACCTCGGGCGGGAAGAACATCTCCCCGGCGAACCTGGAAAACCTCCTGAAGCACCACGCCCTGATTGGCCAGGTGTGCGCGGTGGGGGACCGCCAGCCGTACGTGGCCGCGCTGGTGGTGCTCGATCGTGAGGTGGTGCCGGGCTGGGCGGCGGCGAACGGGGTGGCATTCGACGGCGACTTGGCGTCCTTCGCCCGCGAGCCCCGGGTGGTGGCGGAGATCCAGCACGCCGTCGACCAGGCCAACCAGCATGTCTCCAGGGCCGAGGCCATCAAGCGGTTCGCCATCCTGCCCACCGAGTGGACCATCGAGGGCGAGGAACTCACTCCCACGCTCAAGCTGAAGCGACGAGTGGTCCTTCGCAAGTACGCCAGGGAGATCGACGAGCTGTACGCCTAGCTGGCTAGAGCTTCTTGAACATGACGGCCCGCTTGACCTCCTGGATCGCCTTGGTGACCTTGATCCCTCGGGGGCAGGCCTCGGTGCAGTTGAACGTGGTCCGGCACCGGAAGACTCCGGTCTTGTCGGACAGGATGTCCAGGCGCTCCTGGGCAGCGTGATCGCGCGAATCGAAGATGAACCGGTGCGCGTTCACGATGGCCGCCGGCCCGATGTAGCCGTCGTCGCCCCAGAAGATCGGGCACGACGTGGTGCAGCACGCGCACAGGATGCACTTCGTGGTGTCGTCGAACCGTTCGCGGTCCTCCGCGGACTGCAGCCGCTCGCGGTCGGGCGGGAGGTCCTCGTTGACCAGGAAGGGCAGGACCCGACGGTAGCCCTCGAAGAAGGGCTCGAAGTCCACGATCAGGTCCTTCAGGACGGGGAGTCCCCGGATGGGCTCGACGGTCACCTTCGGGGCCACGTCCTTGACCAGGACCTTGCAGGCCAGGGCGTTGCGGCCGTTGATCAGCATCCCGTCTGAGCCACAGATCCCGTGGGCGCACGAGCGCCGCAGGGCCAGGGTGCCGTCCTGGTACCACTTGACCCGGTGCAGGGCGTCGAGCAAACGGTCCGTGGGATCGGCGTCGATCTGGAATTCGTCCCACCAGGGGTCGTCGCTGACCTCGGGGTTGAACCGACGGATGCGAAGCGTCAGGGAGATGGTGTCGGCCATCAGTACTTGCGCTCCATGGGGACGTAGGGACCGAGCCTCACGTCCTTGTACTCGAGCGTCACCGTACCCTCGGGCCCACGCGACGCGAGCGAATGCTTCATCCAGTGCTCGTCGTCCCGGAGCGGGTGATCCTCCCGGTAGTGGGCCCCGCGGCTCTCGTCCCTGGCCAGGGCCCCGGCCACCAGGCAGTCCGCGCAATCGAGCAGGTACCCGAGCTCCACGGCCTCCATCAGATCGGTGTTGTACACCCGCCCCTTGTCCATCACCACGACGCGCCCGTAGCGCTCGCGCAGCCCCTCCAGGAGGCCCTGCATCTTGCCTAGGCCCTCCTCGTTCCGGATCACCCCGGCCAGATCGAACATCTGCTCCTGGAGCTCGCTGCGGATGTCGGCCACCGAGTCACCGCCCGTTCCCTCCAGCAGCCCCCGGAGCATGCGGGCGACGTCCGCCTCCGCGTCGTCGGGCACCTCGGCGTGTTCGGCCCCGCTCGCGTACTGCGCCGCGTGCGCCCCCGAGCGCCGGCCGAACACCACGATGTCCAGCAGGGAGTTCGTGCCAAGGCGGTTGGCGCCGTGGACGCTGACGCACGCGCATTCGCCCGCCGCGTAGAGTCCGGGCACCGGAGTCTCATCAGGACCCGCCACCACGCGGCCGTCGATGTCGGTGGGGATCCCACCCATCGCATAGTGCGCGGTGGGCTGGATCGGAACCGGCTCGGTCAGGGGTTCCACGCCCAGGTAGATCCGGGCGAACTCGGTCACGTCGGGAAGCTTGTGCTCGATGATGTCGGGGTCGAGGTGACGGACGTCCAGGTACACGTAATCCTTGCCGTCGATGCCCCGGCCCTCGCGGATCTCCTGGTAGATGGCCCGGCTGACCATGTCGCGCGGGGCCAGGTCCTTGACCGTGGGGGCGTAGCGCTCCATGAACCGTTCGCCCTCGGCGTTGATCAGGATGCCACCCTCACCACGTACCGCCTCGGACAGCAGGATGCCCATGCGGTAGATGCCCGTCGGGTGGAACTGGAACATCTCCATGTCCTCGAGGGGGATCCCGCGCCGGTAGCACACGCCGGGGCCGTCCCCGGTCAGCGTGTGCGCGTTCGAGGTGACCTTAAACATCTTGCCGAACCCGCCGGTGGCGAACACCACCGACTTCGCCCGGAACACGTGGAGCTCGGCGTTCGCCAGCTCGTACGCGACCACGCCGGCGCACCGCCCGTCGGCCGAAAGCAGCAGGTCCAGCACATAGAACTCGTTGTGGAAGCGCACGTCGCGGCGGATGCACTGCTGATAGAGCGTCTGCAGGATCATGTGACCCGTGCGGTCGGCGGCGTAGCAGGCCCGCCGGACCGGGGCCTCGCCGTGGTTCCGCGTGTGTCCGCCGAAGCGACGCTGGTCGATCTTGCCCTCTGGCGTGCGGTTGAACGGGAAGCCCCAGTGCTCGAGCTCGATCACGGCGTCGACCGCTTCCTTGGTCATCAGGATCGCCGCCGGCTGGTCGACCAGGTAGTCGCCGCCCTTGATCGTGTCGAAGGCGTGCCACTCCGGGTAGTCCTCCTCGACGTTCCCCAGCGCCGCGCACATCCCACCCTGAGCGGTCCCGGTGTGCGAGCGGGTCGGGTAGAGCTTGGAGATCACGCAGGTCTTCGTGTCCTTCGACGCTTCGAGGGCTGCCCGCAGCCCGGCGCCCCCGGCCCCGACGATGACGGTGTCGTACGTGTGGGTGGTGGTCATCCGCAATTGAGCGCGGCTCGCACCGCCTGGCTGACCCCGCCCCACTTGCAGGGATCGAAGGTGAACACCACCACGGTGCCCAGCGTGAACAGCACGATGCCCGTGATGTAGAAGAACCAGGTGACCCCGATGCGCAGGCCGGGGCGGCGGATGTAGTCCAGGATGATCATGCGAAGGCCGTTGATGCCGTGCAGGGTCGCCAGGGACAGGACCAGCCAGTCCCACGTGCGCCAGAACGGGCTCTGCCAGCGAAGGGCCACGAACCCGAAGTTCACCCGCTCGATTCCTCCCCCGAACACGTGCATGATCAGGACGTGCCCGATGACCAGGGCGACCAGGATCAGCCCGGAGATGCGCATGAAGGCCCACCACCAGAACTCCAGGCCGCGTCCCGGCGGCTGGCGCCCGGCGCGGTAGGGGAGCCCGGTGCGGAAGCTGTCGGTGCGGTGCGGCGCGGACGCCGGTTCCTTGCCCACGTCCAGGGCCATCAGAAGTGCTCGTTGAGGATGTGGCGGATCATCACGATGGCGATGGGGACCATGCCGGCCAAGAACAGGCCCGTGGTTCCGTAGATCAACTGGCGGTTGCGGTCGGCGAGCTTCGGCCAGAAGTCGATCAGCATGATCCGCAGGCCGTTGAGTGCGTGGTAGATGATCGCGGCGACCAGGCCCAGCTCGAGCAGGCCGACAATCGGGTTCTTGTACACGCGAACGACCTTGTTGTACGCATCGGGGCCCCAGCCCACCAGCGCGGTGTCCACGATGTGGGCGAACAGGAACAGGATGATGG
>JBKPBM010000125.1:0-3025 GCA_046744325.1 Actinomycetota bacterium
GCGCCAAGCCGAGCGACCAGGAGGAACCATGGGGGTCCTGCCCGAACCGATCGAGGAGCTGCTGAACACGGCCCTGGTCGGCGAGCTGACCGTGGTGGACGACCGCGGCCTGCCGGTCACCCATCCCTTGATCCCCATGTACGACGGTGAACGGATCTACATGACCTCGAGCATCCTGTTCTCGCGCAAGCTCGAGCACATCAAGGCGAATCCGAAGGTCTCCATCTCCATCAGCGATCCCAACGCGGTCGAGGTCGAACGCTTCCGGCGGGCCACCATCCAGGGGGATGCCACGATCGACGACGCCGACCTCCACTCGGGGTGGGAGCAGAAGGTGCTCCCGCTGTGGCGGGTGAAGGAGCCGGCCATTGATTTCTTCCTCGGCAAGCGGGTGGCCCTGCCCCTGTTCTTCGAGCGGGCCATCATCGAGATCCGCCCGCGCCGGGCCTTCCTGTGGGAGGACGGCAACACGTCGCAGCCGCCGCAGGTGTTCGAGTTGGAGGGGGCGGCCCGATGAGCGAGGCCGCCGAGCTCCTGGGGCGCGTCGAGGGCCAATTCACCCACGCCGTCGTCGTGTTCCTGGACCGGGAGGGATACCCGCTGTCCGTGGCCACGGGGTTCATGGTGGATGCCGATCGTGGCGTCGTGTTGCTGGATGCGGTGGCGGGCGAGGAGGTCACCCCGCCCGTCGACCGGGAGGTCAACGTCGTGTTCAGCCACATCCGCCCCCAGCCGGGCATGGGCTATGACGAGCGCCGGTACATCTCGCTGTGGGGGACGCTCCACCCCGTCGATGGACGGCTCGAGTTCACGCCGCAGCGAGTGCAGCACTGGGACGAGCAGGAGATGTCGTTCTTCGAGTACTCGGAGCGTGGCGTCCCCCAGGCGCACCGATACATGGGCAAGCTCTCCGAGGAGACGGGGCACACCGTCCGCCCGCGCCTTGCCCCTGGGTGGCTGTTCCTCCGGGCCACGCGCCTGCCGTTCCTGACCGCGACGGTCGTTCCCGTCGGGCTGGGGATCTCGATCGCCGCGCTCCACGGGCAGTGGCACTGGTGGCTGGCCATCCTGACCCTGGTCGGCGGGATGGCGGTGCACCTGGGCCTGAACGTGGCCAACGACGTGTTCGACACCATGTCGGGGGCGGACCAGGCCAACGTCACGCCGACGCAGTTCAGTGGCGGCTCGAGGGTGATCCTGTACGGCCTGTTGTCGCTGCGGCAGATGGTCCAGATGATGCTGGGCTTCTACGCGGTGGCGGTGGGCATCGGGCTGTACCTCGCGGTGACCCGGGGGTTCTGGCCCCTGCTGGGGATCGGGGCGGCGGGGGTGTTCTTCAGCGTCTTCTACACCGCGCCGCCGTTCCGGTTCGTCCACCGGGGGGTGGGCGAGATCATGGTGTTCCTGGGGTTCGGCCCGATCATGACGATCGGCGCGTACTACGTGCAGGCGAAGCACTGGTCATGGGAGGCCGTCTACGCCTCGCTGCCGGTGGCCATCCTGATCGCCCTGGTCCTGTACGTGAACGAGGTCCCGGACCGCCCGGGCGACGCAGCCGCGGGCAAGCGAACGCTCCCCGTGCGCTGGTCCAAGGAGACGGTGATCGGGGTCTATGCGGGATCGGTGGCGGTGGCGTTCGGGCTGATCCTGGGCGGAGCGATCGCCGACGTGATCGTGCGTCCCACGATCATCGCCCTCGCCGCGCTGCCGCTGGCCGGGCCCGTCTACGAGGGGATGAGGGACTTCTACGAGAGCCCCTACCAGCTCATGCCCCGGATGGGGAAGGGGGTGCAGCTCCACCTCGCCGCGGGGATGCTGTTGATCGTGGGCTACGTCATCGCCATCGTTGCCGGCCACGTGAGCTCGAGCCCACCGTTCTTCCTTCGGTAGCGCCCCCGGATCCAGAGGGGAGGTCAGCATGGAGCATCGAACGCTGGGGCGGACCGGGATCAAGGTCAGCGCCTATTGCCTGGGGGCCATGATGTTCGGCCCGTGGGGGAACACGGACGAGGACGAGTGCGTGCGCATGATCCACGACTCGATCGACGCGGGGATCAACTTCATCGACACCGCCGACGTCTACGGCGAGGGGCGGTCGGAGGAGATCGTGGGCAAGGCCCTCAAGGGGCGGCGGGACGAGGTCGTGCTGGCCACGAAGGTCCACGGCGAGATGGGGAAGAGCCCGAACGAGCGGGGGAACAGCCGCTACTGGATCATGAAGGAGGTCGAGAGCTCCCTGCGCCGGCTGCAGACGGACCACATCGACCTGTACCAGATCCACCGTCCGGATCCGGAGACCGATCTCGAGGAGACGCTCGGCGCGCTGACCGACCTGGTCCGCCAGGGAAAGGTCCGGTACCTGGGCTCCTCGACGTTCCCGGCCTGGCAGGTGGTCGAGTCCCACTGGATCTGCGAGCGCCGCGGTCTGGAGCGCTTCGTGTGCGAGCAGCCCCCGTACTCGATCTTCGTCCGGCACATCGAGTGGGATGTGCTGCCCGTGGCCCAGCGCTACGGCATGGGCGTGATCGTGTGGAGTCCGCTTGCCGGCGGATGGCTGACCGGGAAGTACCGGAGGGGCCGGGACCCGGCGAAGGACTCACGCGCGGTGCGGTTCGCCGAACGAGGCAGCCCGGTGTGGCGGCGCTTCGACACCTCGGTGCCCGAGAATCAGCAGAAGCTCGATCTGGTCGAGGCGCTCACCGGCATCGCCGAGGAGGCCGATCTCTCCCTGACGCACATGGCGGTGGCGTTCACCCTTGCCCACCCCGGCGTGACCTCGGCGATCATCGGACCCCGCACGCCCGAACAGCTCAACGGCCTGGTGGGCGGGGCGGACGTGCGCCTGGACACGGCCACGCTGGACGCCATCGACGAGGTGGTTCCGGCCGGCTCGGTGGTGTTCGACTTCGACCGCGGCTACCTGCCGCCCTGGATGCTGCCGGAGTCACGCCGGCGCTGAGCCGACGGACGACCCCGTTCGTGTCTCGCACGTATGCCGCGACATACGTATGTCGCGGGAAGGGCC
>JBKPBM010000201.1:0-3933 GCA_046744325.1 Actinomycetota bacterium
CGGTCTGATCGTCCCGGTCGTCAAGGGCGCCGACACCATGAACATCGTCGTCCTGGCCAGGGCCGTCAACGACGTGGCCACCCGGGCCCGCACCCGCAAGCTGTACCCGGACGACGTCCACGGCTCGACCTTCACCATCACCAACCCCGGGCCGTTCGGGTCGATCATCAGCGTTCCCATCATCAACCAGCCGAACTGCGCGATCCTGGCCTTCGACGCCGTGGAGAAGCGCCCGGTTGTGCGCGACGACGCCATCGCCATCCGGCACATGGTCTACCTGTCGATGTCGTGGGACCACCGGATCATCGATGGGGCCACGGCGGCGAAGTTCCTGGGCCGATTGAAGCAGAACCTGGAGACCTGGGACTTCGGACCCGAGGTGGGCCTGGCTCCCCATGGCAGCTGAGCCGGCAACCCTGGCCGAGGCACATGCCCGGCTGATTCGGCTGCCCGGCCTGACCCCGTATGCCGAGGCGAACGATCTCCAGCACGACCTCGCCCGCCGCCGCCTTGCCGGTGAGGTTCCCGACTGCCTGCTGCTGCTGGAACACCCGCCCGTCTACACGGCCGGGAAGCGCTGGCGCCCAGAGCATTTCGTGGCCGGCATCGACAGGCTGACCGCCGGGGAAGCTGCGGTGCACTTCATCGACCGCGGGGGGAGCGTGACCTTCCATGGCCCCGGGCAGCTGGTCGGGTATCCCATCATCGACCTGGGGATCAGGCCAGATGTCGCTCGGTACGTCCACGACCTGGAGGAGGTCGTGATCGAGGCGTGCGCCGCCGCCGGGATCGAGGGGCTCGGGCGCGATCCGGCAAACAGCGGGGTGTGGGCCGGTGAGCGGAAGGTCTGCGCCATCGGCGTGCGGGTCATGCGGATGCGGGTGACCCTGCACGGATTCGCCCTGAACTGCTCCACGGACCTGCGCTGGTACGACGCCATCGTGCCCTGCGGGCTGGGGGACCGGGGGGTGACCACCCTCAGCGAGCTGGCGGGCCGCGTCGTCGCGGTCGAGGAGATGGTGCCGCTGGTCGCCCGGGCGTTCGAGCGGGTCTTCCGCGTGACCCTGGCCGCGGGCGGCTGACCCCCACGGCCACGCTCGCCAGACGGCTCAGGGAAGGATGCTGGACGGGTCGATCGACACCGAGGGCAGCGGGATCGACGGCAGCGGGAGCGGTGAGGTCGGAAGGGGATCGATGCTCGGGAGCGGTCCTCCCGACGGCGACGCGCTGGGGCTCGGGCTCGGCGACGGACTGGGCTCTGCCGAAGGCTCCGGTGCAAGGGAGGGCCCGCCGGTTGGCCCGACCGTCGTGGTGGGCCGCGCCCCGGGTTCGCTGCCGCCGAGTGGGCCGGGTTGGGTCCCGAAATCCGGGGTCCCGAGAACGGTGCTCGTCGCGGCGGGCGGTCGGGGGGTAACCGCGCCCGCCGGAGTCGCCGACCCGGGCGCCGCGGGCGTGACCACGACCGACCCGATGCCGGCAACCACGGTGACGGCCGCCGCTCCCTGTACGGCCGCGGTCACGGCCTGCTGCCCGATGGCTTGCAGGCTCGCCAGGAACGGCAGCTGGGCCAGGAAGGCCGCCGGACCGGTCCGCCGCAGGAGTCGCGGCAGCGAGATGGCGAAGAAGGCCCGCACGGCCACGGGGTCGAACTGGCTCCCCGCGCACCGCGCGAGCTCCTCCCGGGCGGTTCGCACGGCCATCGGCTTCTTGTAGGAGCGCGCGGCCGTCATGGTGTCGTAGGCGTCGGCCACCGCGACGATCCGGCCGGCCAGCGAGATCTCCTCGGCGGCCAGGCCGGCCGGGTAGCCTGCGCCGTCGAAGCGCTCGTGATGCTCGGCGATGGCCTGCCCCCACGGGCCGAGCCACTCGAGGAGCGGGGCGGCGATCCGAGCCCCCTCCAGCGGATGGTGCCGGATGGCCGACCACTCGTCCTCGTCGAGCTTCCCCGGCTTGTTCAGGATGCCGGCCTGCACGGTCAGCTTCCCCACGTCGTGAAGCAGCGCCGCCCATCGCAGCCGGTAGCGGTCCTCCGGGCGCAGGTGCAGCTCCTCGGCCAGGAGGTCGGCGAACACCCGCACCCGCTCGGAGTGCCCTCTGGTTCGACGGTCGTGGGATTGCAGCGCCGAGATCAGGGCCAGGATGCCGGCGGCGCTGGTGGCCTCGTCCCGTGCCGACGGGTCGTCCTCGATCTGGCGCAGGCGCTCGGCCAGCTTGCGGACGCTCCCCGCCTGGCGGGCCACCGCGACGCGCGATGGCGCCCGGTCGGGAAAGAGCATCGACAGCTTGAGGAGCATCACCAGCGGGAGCAGGCGGCGGCCCACCCGCTCGGTCCCCACCGCCACCGCGACCCCCACCGTGAGCAGACCGCACCACCACAGCGTCCACCCGGCACCGCCGTGCGGACGGGGAAGTACGATCCGAAGGAGGGCCGTCGCCGCCAGCGACAGGACGAGCGGCAGGACGAAGATGCCCGCCCGAAGCGTTGCCGCCACCATCGGCCGGGCACGCCAGCGGTGGGGCCCGGCCTCTCTCGCGTTCCCCATAGAAGCTCGTATCGACCGGACGGCGCGCGGGAGGAGGCGACCAATGGGCAGACCGACTCCGACCTGCGTCCTAGGACAGTGGGGGGACAGCCGAGCGCTCGACCCCCTTCAGGCAGCCCGTCCCGGCGCCGACGCAGAGAAGGGCTACTCTTGTAGACGAACCCGTACGACCGGCTGGAGGTTCAACCGTGCGAGCATTCGACGCCTTCAAGGACCAGCTCCCCGACATCGATCCCGCAGAGACCGATGAGTGGGTCTCGGCCCTTGACGACCTGATCGACCAGTCGCCGGCGCGCGCCGCGTTCGTCCTGCACCGCATCATGCGGCACGCCCGATCGAGGAGGGTCGCGGTCCCCTCGATGGTCTCGACGCACTACATCAACACCATCCCGCCGGAGGAGGAACCGTACTTCCCCGGCGACGAGGACCTCGAGCGGCGGATCCGCCGGTTGATCCGGTGGAACGCCGCGGTGATGGTCAGCCGGGCGAACAAGCACTACGACGGGATCGGGGGGCACATCTCGACGTACGCGTCCAGCGCCTCGCTCTACGAGGTCGGGTTCAACCACTTCTTCCGGGGCAAGCTGGCGCCCGGCGGGGGCGACCATGTGTACTTCCAGGGCCACGGCGCGCCGGGGATGTACGCCCGGGCCTTCCTGGAGGGCCGGTTCGACCAGGCCAAGCTGGACCGGTTCCGGCAGGAGGCCCTGTTCCCAGGCCTCTCCTCCTACCCGCACCCGCGCCTGATGCCCGAGTTCTGGGAGTTCCCGACGGTGTCCATGGGCCTGTCGCCGTTGAACGCGATCTACCAGGCCCGGTTCGACCGGTACCTGCACAACCGCGGGATCAAGGACACCAGCCACCAGCGGGTGTGGGCCTTCGTCGGCGACGGGGAGATGGACGAGCCGGAGTCCATGGCCGCGCTCTCCCTGGCCTCCCGGGAGGGACTGGACAACCTGATCTTCGTGGTCAACTGCAACCTCCAGCGTCTGGACGGGCCGGTGCGGGGCAACGGCAAGGTCATCCAGGAGCTCGAGTCGATGTACCGCGGCGCGGGCTGGCACGTGATCAAGGTCATCTGGGGCCGGGAATGGGACGAGCTGCTGGCCCGGGACACCGACGGCGTGCTGGTGAACAAGATGGACACCACCCTGGACGGTGAGTTCCAGAAGTTCGCCGTGGAGTCGGGCGCCTACATCCGCCAGCACTTCTTCGGCCCGGACCCCCGGCTCCAGCAGATGGTCGAGCACCTTTCCGACGACGACCTCCGCAAGCTCCGGCGCGGCGGGCACGACTACCGCAAGCTCTACGCGGCGTACGCCACGGCGGTCGAGCTGAAGAACGCCCCCACGGTCATCCTGGCCAAGACGATCAAGGGGTGGGCCCTGCC
>JBKPBM010000206.1:0-5287 GCA_046744325.1 Actinomycetota bacterium
ATCCCGGACGGTACCCGATGATCCTCGACGAGCTCGCGCTGGAGGGCGGCGTCACCCGTGCGACGCGGTTCGCGTTGGCGGCGGAGGCCTTCGCGCACACGGCCGCGTACGACGCGGCCGTGGCCGGCTGGTTCGCGGCGCAGGAGGTATCCGACCACGCGATGCCCGCGTTCGCGGGCCTCGCGCTCACCAAGATCGCCGATCTCCGTTACGGCGAGAACCCGCACCAGCGCGGCGCCACGTACGCCGACGTGGGCGGGCCCGGTCTGCTCGGGGGCGCGCAGGTGCTCCAGGGCAAGGAGATGTCCTTCAACAATTGGCTGGACGCCGAAGCCGCCAGGGCCGTCGCAGGCCTGTTCGATCCGGCCACTCCAGCCTGCGCCATCGTCAAACATCACAACCCCTGTGGGGTCGCCCTGGCCGCCACCCTCGGGGAGGCGTACCCACGCGCCCTCGACGGAGATCGTGTGTCGGCCTTCGGGGGCATCGTCGCCTTCAACGGCGAGGCCGATGAGGACGCGGCCAGGGCCATGGCCGGCGTGTTCACGGAAGTGGTGGTCGCTCCGGCCTACACGGATGGCGCGTTGAAGACACTCGCCCACAAGCAGAACCTGCGCGTGCTTCGGGCGCCGCCGCTCACAGCGGGGGGGCTCGAGATCCGCCCGATCGACGGGGGCGCTCTGGTCCAGGACAGGGACGCGATCGTAGAGAGCCGGTCTGACATGAAGGTCGCCACGTCCAGAGCACCGTCCGAGGAGCAGTGGGAGGACCTGCTGTTCGCGTGGAAGGTGGCCGCCCGCGTGAAGTCGAACGCCATCGTGCTGGCGAGGGGCCGCGCCACGGTCGCCGTCGGGGCCGGTCAGATGAACCGGATCAACTCGGTCGACCTCTGCGCGCGACACGCGGGGGAGCGGGCGCAGGGGTCGTGCCTCGCGTCCGACGCGTTCTTTCCCTTCCGCGACAACATCGATCGGGCGGCGGAGGCCGGGGTGGCGGCGATCATCCAGCCCGGAGGCTCGGTCCGAGACGAGGAGGTCATTGCCGCGGCCGAGGAGCACGGCATCGCGATGGTCTTCACCGGGCGCCGTCATTTCAGACACTAAGGAAGGCGGCTCAGGGGACGTGACCGCGACCATCATCGACGGCAAGGCCATCGCTGCGGAGATCCGGGCTGAGGTGGCCGAACGGGTCAAGTCCCTTGAGGATCGCGGCGTGACGCCGGGACTGGCAGCGGTTCTGGTGGGCGACGATCCGCCATCGAAGATCTACGTGGGGGGCAAGCAGAAGGCGAGCGCCGAGGCCGGCATCCGGTCCGAGCGGCTCGATCTGCACGCCGACATTTCCCAACCGGACCTGATCCGGGAGATCGAACGACTGAATGACGACCCGGCGGTCCACGGCATCCTGGTCCAGCTGCCCCTTCCACCCCAGATCGACGTCACCGCAGTCCACCTCGCCATCGACCCGGCGAAGGACGTCGACGGGCTGACCCCGGTGAGCGTGGGTCGCATGGTCCGGGGGGAGGCGCTATTCCTTCCCTGCACCCCCCTGGGTATCGTCGAGCTGCTGGTCAGGTCGAAGATCCCGATCGAGCACGCCGAGGTGGTCATCGTCGGCCGCGGTGCCCTGGTGGGGATGCCATTGGCGATCATGCTGTCCCAGAAGGCGAAGAACGCGAACGCCACGGTCACCCTGTGCCACACGGGTACCCGGACCCTCATCACCCACACCCGCCGCGCCGAGATCCTGGTGGTCGCGGCCGGCCGCCCGGGCACCCTCGGGGCTGACATGGTCATGCCGGGCGTCACCGTGATCGATGTGGCGGTGAACCGGCTCGACTCCGGGAAGCTCGTGGGCGACGTCGACTTCGAGGCCGTGGCGAAGGTCGCCGGAGCCATCACGCCGGTCCCCGGAGGGGTGGGGCCGATGACCATTGCCATGCTCCTGCAGAACACGGTGACCGCCGCGGAGCGAGCGGCGGGCCAAGCGTGACAATTCGGTCGGAGAGTCGCCTCGAGCGGCTCCTGCACCAGGGCGTGTTCTGCGTCACCGCGGAGGTCGTCCCTCCCAGGGCCGCGGACCCCGGCCCCGTCACCGCCCAGGCGCGCGGCCTGGTGGGCTACGCCGATGCGCTGAACGTCACGGACAACCCCACCTCCTCGGCCCACATGTCGGCGCTGGCGGGGGCCGCGCTCGTGGCGGCGGCGGGCGTCGAGCCGGTCATCCAGGTCACCTGCCGGGACCGGAACCGACTGGGGCTGACCAGCGACCTGCTGGGATCCTGGGCGCTCGGGGCCAGGAACGTCCTGTGCCTCACCGGCGACCCGCCTCGCGCCGGCGACCACCCGGACGCCGCGCAGGTGTTCGACCTCACGGTCCTGGAGCTGGTGCGACTGGCCACCGGCCTGCGCGATCACGGCCGGCTCCTGTCCGGAGCCGAGATCGAGTCGCCTCCTCGCTTCTTCGTCGGTGTCGCAGATGTGCCGCTGGCCGCCGGGTACACGTTCGATCGCCTCGAGCAGAAGATCGACGCCGGCGCCGACTTCGTCCAGACCCAGATCGTGTTCGACACCAACGCCTTCGAGGCGTGGGCGGACCAGGCCCGGGACCGCGGGTTGCTGGAGCGCATGTTCGTGCTGGCCGGGGTGGCGGTGCCTCGCGGTCCGAGGTCCGCCCGGTACATGCGCGAGCACCTGCCCGGCGTGCTCGTGCCCGACGGGGTGATCTCGCGCCTGGAGGAGGCCGGCCCGGACGCGGCGGAGGAGGAGGGGATCCGGATCACCGTGGAGGTGGTGGCAAGGCTGAAGTCCATCCCGGGCATCGCCGGCATCCATGTGATGGGCCTCGGGCGGATGGATCCGGTGCGCCGGGTGATCGAACGGAGCGGGCTGCTGCCCCGGGCCACCGTGGCCTGAAACGGCCGCCCCCGGCGGCTGATCGAGCCGGCTAGTCCCAGACGCCGTGCTCGATCCGCTTGAGCCGGCGCTCGCGGACCAGCTCGGAGGCCTCGACCAGCTGGGCCAGCGCCTCGGGCTCGTTCAGCGCGCCGGCGAGCACACCGGCCAGGTCCCGCTGGGAGATGACCCCGACCAGCTTGCCGTTGTCCAGCACGGGGAGGTGCCGGATCCACCGATCGGCCATGACCTTGGCCGCTTCGCGAAGCGAGGTCCCCGGGCCCACGGTGACCAGATCCTTGCTCATCACCTGGGAGATGCGGGTCTCCGACAGCGGCTGGCCCGTGGCCGCGGCCTTGAGCACGTCGCGCTCGGTGACGATACCCACCAGGTCCTCGCCGTCCATGACCAGCAGCGAGCCGGTCTGCTGCTCCCACATCTTGCGCGCCGCCGCCTCCAGGGTGTCGTCGAGCTGATCGATCACGGCCGCGCCGGTCATGATCTCGGACACCCTCACGACGCCGCCACCTCGGGTTGGGAGCCGCGCTGATCCGCCGGGACCCAGACCTGATCGCGGGGCCCGATGTACTCGGACTCGGGACGGATGATCCGGTTGTCCGCGTACTGCTCGCGGATATGGGCGGTCCACCCCGACGCCCTGGCCGCGGCGAACATCGGTGTGAACAGGTCGGTGGCCAGGCCCAGATAGTGCAGGACGCTCCCGGCGTAGAAGTCGACGTTCGGCCGCAGGCCCTTCTGCTCCAGCACGATCCTCTCCACGGCCTCGGAGATGTCGAACCACCGGGTGTCCCCGGCCGCCTCGCCGAGCCGCTTCGACAGCTGGCGAAGGATGGTGGCCCGAGGGTCGTCGACGTGACGGTAGACCCGGTGCCCGAACCCCATCACCTTCTCCTTGCGGGCGAACAGGTCCTCCAGGTAGGCCTGGGCCCGATCGACCGAGCCGATCTCCTCGAGCATCTGCATGGCCAGCTCGTTCGCACCGCCGTGCAGCGGCCCCTTCAGCGCGGCGATGGCCGCGACAACGCCCGAATGGATGTCGGAGAGCGTGGAGGCCACCACCCGGGCGGTGAACGTCGAGGCGTTCATGGTGTGGTCGGCGTACAGGATGAACAGGGTGTCGAAGGCGTCGGCGGCCTCCTGGGTGGGCTCCTCGCCGCTGAGCATGTAGAGGAAGTTGGCGGCGTGGGGGAGCTTCGGGTTTGGCTCGATGACGGGCTCGCCCTTGCGGTGCCGGTCGTAGTAGGCGATCAGGGTGGGCATCAGCGCCACGATCCGGATGGCCTTGCGATAGGTGGCCTCGGGCGACTGGTCCCAGCCGTCGGGATCGTAGGCCGACGCCGCGGAGACGCTCGTTCGAAGCATGGACATGGGCGAGGTGGCCTCCGCCAGGGTCGGCATCAGCCCACCAACGAAGTCGGCCGTCTCGCGGTCCTCCACCATCGACTCCGTGAGGTCCTCGAGCTCGTCCTGGGTGGGCAGCCGCAGGTGATGGAGGAGGTAGACGACCTCTTCGAAGGAGGAGTGTTCAGCCAGGTCGTCGATGGAGTAGCCGACGTACCAGAGCTTGCCGAGCTTGCCGTCGATGTCGGAGAGCGCGGTCTCAGCCGCGACGATCTCCTCGAGCCCCTTCGTTCCTGGCACGGGCCGGCGGCCCTCCTTGACTCGGTCGACCCCTCGACCCGAGTCTACCAAGGAGTCCGGTTTCGCCCGACTCACCCCCCGCCACCCCGACAATCGTGCACCCGAAGGACGGCGACCGGGTCGCGTCCGGCCTCGATCACCGGATACCCGTCGAAGGGTGGAACTTCGACGTCGAACCCGTTGATCACGACGAGGTCGACATCCTGCCGCGCCCCAGAGCCCCGCGTCCCATTCGGACCTTTCGGACCACAAGGCCGATCGCAATGGAAATCGCCAGCCCTCGCACCCACCATGGGTTCGAAAACACCCTTCCCCTCGAAGCAATGTGCACGACCATCAGGAGGAAGGCTTAGGCGACCACCGCAGGGAAGCGAGCGCCCACCTGATCGGGCCATCCGGGTCCCGTCTCCCGGCCAGGGCGTCAGCGATCAGATACCCGTACGCCATGAAGCCTGCGCAACCAGGACAGCCTGGGCGATCATCGAGGGTGTTGGGCCGAGGCCGGGCATGGAGGCGTGATCCGGTCTCGGCACATGCGGGAGCTGAGCTCCCCTTCGGCGAGCATGGCGACCGCTGCGTCACCGCCGGCGCCTCAGCACGTTGTGGAGTCGATCAGGGCCGTAGGGTCGCCGTCAAGCGGCCTCGCCAGCCCGCTCGGAAGGCGTTGAACGCCTAGGTGCTTCCGCGGACGCTCACCATGACCTCGCCGAGCTGCCCGGGCTTGATCGTCC
>JBKPBM010000112.1:0-5789 GCA_046744325.1 Actinomycetota bacterium
ATCTGGGACAAGGTCCTGCAGTTCGCCTCGTTCGGGTTCTGCAAGGCCCATGCCGCCGCCTTCGCCGTGCCCACCTACCAGTCGGCCTGGCTGAAGGCGCACTGGCCGGCCCACTTCCTGGCGGGGGTGCTCACCCACGAGCCAGGGATGTACCCGCGCCGGCTGATCCTGGAGGACGCCCGCCACCACGGCATCGAGATCCTCCCCCTGGATGTGAACGTATCGGAGCCGGAGTACACGGTGGAGATCGTGCGAACCCCGGCGGGTGGCGGCGGTGCTTGGCGTGGCCAGTCCCCGCCCAACCCCACGCTTCGCGCCGCCGCCACCCGCGCCGCCGCCGCCCGATACGGCATCCGGCTCGGCCTCAAGGACGTCCACGGGATCTCCGACGCCGAGATCCGATCCATCCAGGAGGCTCGGGCCGACGCGCCCTTCGTCGACGTGGACGACTTCCTGCGCCGGACGAGCGTGAGCCGGCCGGTGGGGGAGGCGCTGGCGCACGCCGGGGCGTTCGACGCCCTTGGAGGAACGGCGGCCTCCTCGCGCCGAGACCGGCTGTTCACCGCCATGGTGGCCGATGCCCCGGGCGAGGGTGAGCAGGCCGCGCTGCCGCTCTACAGCGGGGTGCCGCCGGCTGCCGTCCTGCGCGAGTACACCCCGGCCGAACGGGTCAGGGCCGAGCTGGAGGTGATGGGGCTCGACGCGTCCCGGCACCTCATCGAGTTCTTCCGACCGGTGCTCGAGGACATCGGGTGGACGCCGGCGGCGACGCTGGGCGAGCTCCGCGGCGACCGGTGGCTGATGGTGGCCGGAGTGAAGGTGGCCTCGCAGACCCCGGCGGTCCGAAGCGGCCAGCGCATCATCTTCCTCACCCTCGACGACGGGACCGGCCTCGCCGACGTGACGGTGTTCGAACGGGTCCAGCCCTGGTGCGCCAAGACGATCTTCCACGGGTTCCTGCTGGCGGTGTGGGGGCGGTTGCGACGGACCGGGGTGCGGGGCGCGAGTATCATCGCCGAGCAGGCGTGGGACGTCGCCGCCCTCGCCTCCGCTCGCCGGGACGGCCGTCTGCTCGATGCCCTGGCCGACTCGGCCGGTTCCGATGGCCGGTTCGCCGCACCCGTCCCGACGCGCAAGCTCTGGCACGCGAGCGGCGGGTCGGCCGGATGGTGAGGGAGCAGCATGCAGACACCACCCCTTCGGGCCCGGGCCGAGGAGGCGCTCCTCGAGCCCACGCTGCCGCACGGCGGCGGTCTGCCCCCAGCGCTGTTCGCCAACCGGCCGTTCACGTGGTTGGTGGCATCGGTGGGCGTCTCCCAGCTCGGGTTCTGGGCGTTCTTCGTCATCGTCCTGGGGCAGGCCAGCTACCGGTTCCGGGCCGGGGCGGGCGGCCTGGGCCTGCTGTTCGCAAGCTTCTCCGTGTCCTTCCTGCTCCGGACCACGCCCTTCGGCATGCTCACCGACCGGTGGAGTCCGAAGTGGTTCAACCTGATCGGTCAGATCCTGTCGACCGGGGCCGTGGTGGTGGCGTTCCTGGCGCCATCCCTGGCGTGGCTGTACCTCGCCTCGATCGTCGATGGGATCGGCGCGGCCGCATCGATCCCGGCGCGAGGGTCGCTCACCGCCCTGCTGGTCGACCAGGCGGAGCTGGTCAAGGCAAACGGCATGCGGAACACCGCGTCGATGCTCGCGGTGATCCTGGGGCCGGGGACGTCCGGGTTCCTGGTCCGCCGCGGCGGCCAGGGCGCCGTGTACTCGTTCATCATCGCGGTGCTGGTGGTGGGGGCGGTGCTGCTCCTGCCGATCCCCGACCGGCGCCCGCAGGGAGGCCAGGAGGGGACGTTCCTGACCGATCTGGCCGAGGGGTTCCGGGTCTCGGTGCGCGAGCCCGAGCTTCGTAGCCTGCTGTTCCTCGCCGCGGCGGCCTGGCTGATGCTGACCACGCTGGTCACGCTGGAGCCCCTGTTCGTGAAGGACGTCCTGCATCGAGGGATCGACACGCTGGGGTTCCTGTGGTCGGCGAACGGCATCGGGGCGTTCCTCGGCGCGCTGGCGGTGACCCGGGCAGGGCGAGCCCAGGGGTGGGAGGTCCTGCTGATCGGGGTGAGCCTGGTGGTGGGCGGCGTGGGGTACCTCGCCTACGTGGGCAGCGGGGTCTTTCCCCTCGCGGTCGTCGGGGACATGGTCCTGGGCGTGGGGTTCGCGTGGTACCTGAGCTTCTCCCAGGCCCTGATCCAGCGGGTGGCCGCCGAGCACATGCGGGGGCGGGTGACCGGGGTGATCGGGATGCTCCAGGAGGGCGCCTCGCTCACCTGTTCGCTGGGCATCGCCGCGCTCGCCGGACTGGTCCTGGTCCAGCCGTTCCTGGTGGGCTCGGCCGTCCTCATGACGATCGCGGGCGTGGTCGGGATCCGGGCCGGGAGGCACCGATGACCCGCGGCGTGGCTCCGGCCGAGCCGATCCTGCACGTGGACCTCGACGCCTTCTACGCCTCCGTCGAGGTCCTCAAGGACCCCTCCCTGGCCGGCAAGCCGGTGGTGGTGGGAAGCCCGGCGGGGCGGGGGGTGGTCATGTCGGCCTCCTACGAGGCCCGGGCTCGGGGCCTACGCTCGGCCATGCCCAGCGTGCGCGCCCGCCGGTTGTGCCCTGAGGTGATCTTCCGGCCTCCGGACTTCGACGCGTACCGGGCGTACTCGAACCGGTTCCGCGAGATCCTGCTCTCCTTCACCCCGATCGTTGAGCCGCTGTCACTGGACGAGGCGTTCCTGGACGTGAGCGGGGCCGCCCGCCTGTTCGGCCCACCGCCGGAGATCGCCGCGCGCATCCGCGAGTCGATCCACCGCCAGACCCGGCTGCGCGCCTCGATCGGGGTGGGGCCGAACAAGTTCCTGGCCAAGCTGGCATCGGTCAGGGCGAAGCCCGACGGCCTGCTGGTCGTGCGCACCGGCGACGCGCTCGCCTTCCTCCATCCGCTGCCGGTCGACTCGGTGTGGGGGATCGGGGACAAGACGGCCGAGCTCCTGGGGCGGCTGGGGATCCGGACGGTGGGGGAGCTGGCGGCGACGCCCCGGACCATCCTCGAGCGGATCGTGGGGGAGGGCCAGGCGCAGACGCTGCTCGAGCTGGCGGCGGGGCGGGACGCTCGCTCCGTCGTGCCGTTCGAGGCGCCGAAGTCGGTGAGTCACGAGGAGACCTACCCTCACGACCTCGACGACCCCGACCAGATCCTGCGCGAGATCCTGGGCCTGTCCCACCGCGTGGCCGCCCGCCTGCGGTCCGAGGGCTATCGAGCCCGCACGGTGACGCTCAAGCTGCGGCTCCCGAGCTTCTCCACGCTGACCCGCTCCCGCACCCTGCCGGATCCCACCGACCTGGCCTCGGACCTGTTCCACGTGGCTGGCGAGCTGTTCCGAGGCCTCCCCGAGGGCCGCCGGCGGTTCCGTCTGCTGGGCGTTGCCGCGACGGGCCTGGTCCCGGCGGGCGCGGAGCAGCTGCCCCTGGCCGGCGAGCCACACTGGGAGCAGGCCGAGCGAGCGCTGGACCGGGTCCACCGACGATTCGGCGCCGGCGCCGCCGGACCGGCGACGCTCCTGGAGAACCCTTAGCCGTTCTTCCGAAAGGGAATAGTCCGATCCGGGGTCCGTTCCTATAATGGGGCCCAGATCCCCTCTCGAGGAAGGGTCCATGCCACTCTCCGAACACGAGCAACGCATCCTCGAGGAGATCGAGAAGCGTCTGGCCGAGGAGGATCCCCGCCTCGCCCAGTCCGTCGCGAAGTCGACCGTCGCCAGCCACGCCCTGCGCCGCGTTCGATGGGGGATCGCCGGGTTCGTTCTCGGCTTCGTCATGCTGTTCTTCTTCCTCCTCGACATCTGGTTCGCCGTAGCCGGGTTCGTCCTGATGCTCGCCTCGGCGCTGGTCGTCTACCACCACCTGAAGCGGATCGGCAGGGATCAGCTGCGATCGCTCTCGGAGCGACGAGGCGGACTATCGCTCACCGCGGCCCTGGCTCGTCTCGCCGAGCGCCTCCGTCGTCCGCGCGGCACCTAGCGCGTTTGGGTCCACTTCGCGTCGCGTTCCTCCTGCTCGCGGGCGCGGCTTGCGCTCGCATGGGCGCGTGTTCTAGAACTCTCTGACTTCCCTCCGGCACTGCCCACGATCCGGGGCGAGCTGCCGGCACCAGAGCGTCACGACGGAAGAGGAGCGGCGTTGGAGGGGTTCACCGCGCATCAGGCGTCTCGGTTCACGGGCTGCACGGCCCGCCAGCTCAGGTACTGGGACCAGATCGGTCTGGTCCATCCCTCGATCCAGCAGACGGGAGGACGCCCCGGGGTCCCTCGGATGTACTCCTTTCGCGACCTGGTCGCCCTCAAGGTGGTGAAGTCGCTTCTCGATGGAGGGATGTCCTTGCAGCGGGTGCGCCGAGCCTGGGAGTTCCTGAACAAGAAGGCCCGCCTCGACCATCACCTGGCCGAGGTCAAGCTCGTCACCGACGGCAAGTCGATCTTCAAGGTGGTGCGCCGGGAGGGTGAGGTGATGGACGCCCTGCGTCACGGGCAGATGGCGTTCTTCGTGGCCATCGACGAGGTCACCCGGCAGGTGTCGGACGAGGTGGCCGAATTCCGTCGGGATCGGGACCAGTTCCTGCGCGCCCTGCGCGACGCCAACCGCGAGGCGCGTCTGGGGATGTAGCTAGCGGCGCGACAGGTCGACGCGGAACCAACCGGCCGCCCGTCGCAGGGGCCCGAAGGCCCGCACGATGTCGTCCCCCGCCCGTTTCGCCGCGGCCACCGCCTCCTGCGCCTGGTCCCGGCTGACCCCGTGCTCGGAGTAGGCGGCGTTGGCGGTGAGCGCGGTGAGGAGGTCCAGGTCGCCGTCCAGCGAGGTCACCTGCGCCTTCAGTCGGGCCCGGTATTCGCCGACGGTCTCCGACGGCCGGCGCCCAAGCCCCACGTCGGCCGCCTGTGCGGCGAGGACGTCGTAGGCCGCCAGGACCCGCTCGGACGGCGCGCTGGCCCGAGCGATCCGGATCCGCCGGCGCGCCGTCTTCACCACCGGGACCGACAGCACCGCGAGCCCCAGGAGGGCCAGCAGGGCGATCAGACCGAGCGTGCGCGCATCCGGCCGCGACGAGCCCTTCGAGATCGGCGGGGCCGGGATCTTATTGCCCCCGACCTGGGTGTCCCCTCCGTTATGGTGGCCACCGCCGCCCTGGCCCGAGTTCGCCGTCGAAGGGGTGTTCGCAACGTCGCAGAAATCCTTTTGTGTCTGACCGTTCTTGGGGACCGTGATCAGTTCCTTGCACTGAACGGAGACATCGGGGGGGACGATCGACGGAGGGAAGTCGTACGAGTATCCGACCGGGTTGATCCGTGGAGGGGTCGGTTCGAACGATAGCCAGCCGATCCCCGGGAACGGGACCTGCACCCACGTGTGGGCGTTCTGGGTGGTCACGTGCCAGAGCTGATCGGTGGGGTCGAACCGCCCCTGGGTGAACCCGACGGCGACCCTGGCGGGGATCCCCAGGGCCCGCAGGAGCACGGCCATGCTGCCCGCGAACTGCTCGCAGTAGCCGGCCTTCCGCTTGGTCAGGAAGTCCAGGAGGTCATTGGTGCTGTGCCCGGCGGGCACCTCCAGGCTGTACCGGAAGTTCTCGCGCAGGTAGTTCTGGATGGCCACGATCTTGCGGTAGGGGTCGGGTTCGGGATCGGCGATCCGGTGGGCGATCTGGTAGACCTCCCGCGGGGTGTCGGAGGGAAGCCGCGTGTAGAAGTCCGACTGGGGACTCG
>JBKPBM010000129.1:0-2450 GCA_046744325.1 Actinomycetota bacterium
CTCCCGAGTTCCTCCGCGACTTGTGGGGCGAGATGAACGGGCGGCCCGCCCCGAAGCCCCAGCCTAGGCCGGTCCACGACAAGGTCGAGCCCGGCAGCCCGGTGTTCCGGGCCCGAGTATTCGTGCGGGCATCGAGCCCTAGGAAGGCCCGGGCCCGTAGCCTGCTGGCCGACCTGTGCTGGGGCCTCGAGGCCCTCGACGGGGAGAATTCACTCCGTCCCATCCGCGGGATAGCCGAGCTCCTTCTCACCCACACCTCGAGCCGCAGGCTCCTCGAGGGCACGATCGCTCCCCGCCGGCGCCAGTTCCTGTCGCTGCACGAGATCGCCGGTCTGTGTCATCCACCGGCCCGCGACTGCGCCGGCCTGCACGTGGCCCGCTCCGAGGCGGTGCCGGCCCCGGTGGACGCTCTCCCCGAGTTCGAGGACGCCTCCGCTGAGCCCGAGGACCCTGTCCCCGAGTTCGCGGATCCCCTCGATGAGTTGGAGGACGGCGAGTGAAGACGGACACAGCACCCGAGGTGAAGCCGGTCGAGCGGCACGAACCGGCGGTGCTCCCCCTGGGGACGGTGCGCCGGGGACTGCACCGCGTGGAGGTGGGGTTCCACGCGGAGGACCTGCTCGGGCCGGCCTACGTGTGCGGGAAGGCCCGGTCCGGCAAGACCTGGCTGCTGGAGGCGATCGCCATCCACCTCGCCCGCACCGGCGCGGGGTTCTGCTTCGTCGACCCCCACCGTGACGCCGCCACGGAGCTCACCGAATACCTGGCAGGCCGCTCCGACGTGCTGCTGGTGGACCTGGCCCGGACCGACCGCCAGGCCGGGATGAATCCCCTTGAGGTCGGATCGGCGGAGGAGGTCGCCGACGTCGTGTCCCGCACCGTGGGGGCCTTCCAGGCCGCGTACGGATGGTCCGACCGCTCCCACCCCCGGACCATGACCCTCGCCCGCATGGCCACCCAGGCCCTGGTAGAGGCGAACCTGGTTCTTCACGGCGACTGCAAGGCCACCCTGTTCCAGCTCCCCGCCCTGCTCACCGATCCCAGGTTCCGGGCGGCCGTCCTCACCACCTCCTCGCACGCCGTCGCGGGCTACTTCAGCAACGAGTACCCGCGCTACGAGCCCCAGGCCGTGGCCCCGCTGCTGGACAAGGTGTCTGCGCTGCAGGCCGATCGTCGGACCATGCTCCTGCTCGGGCAGTCCACCACCCTCGACGTGCGCCGGGCCATGGACGCCGGCCAGGTCCTCGTGGTGTCGCTCGCGGGCCTCGGAGACAAGGGCCAGCTCGTCGGGTCCCTGATCGTCTACGAGTTCTTCCGGGCGGCGAAGGCCAGGGCCGACACCCCTCCCGCGGACCGTCTCCCCTTCTTCCTGATCTGCGACGAGGTGCAGCTCTACCAATCCCCGGTGCTCGCCGCGGCCTGCGGCGAGACCCCGAAGTATGGGCTGAAGCTGATCCTGGCGAACCAGTTCCTGGGGCACCTGACCAAGGAGGTCCGGGGCGCCATCCTCGGGAACTACTCCCAGCTCTTCTGTTTCGGCACCCACTGGGCCGACGCGCAGGTCCTCGCGCACGAGCTCGGCCCCCCGGTGCGCCCGGACCACCTCGTGTCGCTGCAGCGGTTCACGTGCCTGGCCCGACTCACCGTGGGGACCCGCCGCCTCCCCGCGTTCCAGGCGATGACGCTGGATGTGCGGTCGCGGTTCCCCAAGGAGTACCGCCCGGACGAGGTCCCCGCCATCAAGGAGCGATCCGACGCGGTGATGGCCGTCGCCGAAGGCGACGACGTGGCCGCCGACCTCGCGTGCCGCAACGAACGGATCGTCGCCGTCCTCACGGGAGCATCGACCGATGACGCCACGACCGACCTCAAGGGCTGATGCCAGCGTCCTCGTCGATCGCGACGAGGAGGTCCTGGCCTCGCTCGCCCTGCACCGGTTCCTCACCCTGTCCCAGATCCGCCGGCTGCACTTCCCGGGGCTGAGCGGCACGGTGGCTCGGCGTTCGCTGGGGCGGCTGAGGGACCTGGGTCTCGCGGCGAAGGCCCGGGCGGCTGCTCCCGGACACCGGAGCGTGTGGTACGCCACACCGCCCGGACGAGCCACGGCCGGGGTGCCGAGATCGGCCGACGCGACCGTGGCGGTGGGCGGATCCAAGCTCGCCCACACGCTGGCCACCAACGAGTTCTGCGTGGCGCTCGCCGAGCAGGCCGCGGCGCGAGGGGATCGGTTCTCGGCCCGGCACTGGGCCAACGAGGTTGTCCACCGGATCCCGAGAGGTGGCGTGCTGATCCCCGACGCCGTGCTGGCCTACGAGATGGGCGACGGCAGGCAGGCCTTCCGTTTCCTGGAGATGGACCTCGGGACCATGCCGGTCGCCACCGTGCAGACGAAGTTCCTGCGCTACGCGCAGTACCTGGCCTCTGGGGCGTGGCGTCACGAGTACCTGGTG
>JBKPBM010000360.1:0-6747 GCA_046744325.1 Actinomycetota bacterium
ATCGGGATCGTCTACGGCGCGGTGGTGGCGCTGATCCAGACCGACCTCAAGCGCCTGGTCGCCTACTCCAGCGTGTCGCACATGGGGTTCGTGGTTCTGGGGATCTTCGCCTTCACGCTGCAGGGGCTGTCGGGCGGGGTGATCCAGATGATCAACCACGGGCTGTCGACGGGCGCCCTGTTCCTCCTGGTCGGGATGCTGTACGAACGAACCCACACCCGGGACCTGTCCAGGATGGGTGGGTACTCCGCGGTCGTGCCGGCGATGGCGGGGGTGCTCCTCTTCGTCGCTCTGTCCTCGATCGGACTCCCGGGGCTGAACGGGTTCGTCGGGGAGTTCCTGATCATCCTGGGCACGTTCATCGTGAGCAAGGGCTTCGCCATCGCCGCGGTGACGGGGGTGGTGCTGTCGGCGATCTACCTCCTGTGGGCGTACCAGCGGGCCATGCACGGGCCGGTGGTCATCGCCGGCGGGTCGACGAATGGGGGTGGAGGGAACGGGAACGGCGAGCACGCCTGGCCCTCGCGGCGGATGTGGGATCTCGAGCTCCGCGAGTACCTGATCCTCGTGCCGATCATGGCCGGGATCCTGTTCATCGGGATCTACCCCAAGCCGATCCTGTCCCGGATCGAACCGGCCACACGCCGCAGCATCACCTGTGTGCGGAACGCGCGTCTGCCCGAGTACAGCATCGGCGTGCCCATATTGTTTGGGAAGCGGAATCCCTGCGCCACCTCGCCGGGAGGGCCGTGACGTGAGCGGATTGCTCGCGCAGGCGAGCACGGGCCACCCACCCTTGAACTTCGGGCCGGTGGCGCCGGAGCTGATCCTGGTTGGCACGGCCCTCGTGGTGATGCTGATCGACGCGCTCAGTCCATCCGAGGACCAGCGCCCGCTCGCCCTCCTCAGCCTGGCCGGGGTGGCCGCCGCGGCGGCGACGTCGATCCTCTTCTGGTCATGGAGCGGGCCGGCCACCGTGCTCGGCGGGATGGTCGCCGCCGACCGGTTCGCGGTGTTCTTCCGCCTCGTCCTGCTCTCGGTCTCGGCCATCGGGATCCTGCTCGCCTACCACTATCTGGACCGTGCCGGCGAGGCGCGCGGCGAGTACTACGCGCTTCTCCTGTTCGCCACGGCGGGGATGACCCTGATCACCGCGGCGGCCGACCTGATCCTGGTATTCCTGGCCCTGGAGGTCCTGTCCCTCGCCCTGTACCTGATGACGGGGTTCTCGTTCCGGCGCCTTGCCTCGGCGGAGGCGTCGATGAAGTACTTCCTGCTCGGCGCGTTCTCCAGCGCGTTCTTCCTCTACGGGATCGCCCTGGCCTATGGGGCGACCGGGACCACCAGCCTGTCGGGGATCGCCGGCAAGCTCTCGGGGCAGGTCGGGCCGGTCGCGCTGGCCCTCGGCGCAGCGGGGCTCCTGGGCGTCGGGTTCGCGTTCAAGGTCTCGGCCGTGCCGTTCCACATGTGGACGCCCGATGCCTACCAGGGCGCCCCCACGGCCGTGACCGCGTTCATGAGCGCGGGGACGAAGGTCGCCGCGTTCGGGGCGTTCCTGCGCGTGTTCGACGTGGCCTTCTCGCCCCTGTCCTGGGACTGGACGCCGTTCGTGTACGTGCTGGCGGCGATCTCGATCGTGGTGGGAAGCGTCCTGGCCATCGCCCAGACGAACGTCAAGCGGATGCTGGCGTACTCGTCGATCGCCCACGCCGGGTTCATCCTGGTCGGGGTCACCGCGGCGACGCAGCAGGGCATCCAGGCCGCGATGTTCTACCTGGCCGCGTACGCGGCGATGATCCTGGGCGGGTTCGGCGTGGTCATGCTGGTCAGTGTGCGTGGCGAGGCGAACCTCAGCCTGACGTCCTACACGGGCCTAGCGCGGCGCCAGCCCCTGCTGGCCGCCGCGCTGGCGGTGTTCCTCCTGTCGCTGGCGGGCATCCCGCCGACGTCGGGGTTCATCGCGAAGGTCAGTGTGTTCTCGGCGGCCGTCCAGGCGGGCCACTGGCCACTGGTGCTCCTGGCGGTGCTGTCCTCGGTGGTCGCCGCGTTCTTCTACATCCGGGTGATCGTCCTGATGTACATGCAGGACCACGTGACGGAGGCCGACGAGGTGGTCGGGTCCGACCCCGCGCCCGTCGGCCGCGTCGCCGTGGCCCTTCCCGCCGCCGTGACGCTGCTGTTCGGGGTGTTTCCCGGGATCCTGTTCGGGGTGCTCAAATCGGCTTCGGTGATCCGGTTCTGATGAGCTCCGCATGGGTTCGTGGCCGCCGGGCGAGCGCCCCGGTAGCATCGGACCCGATGGGAGAAGGGGAGCGATGGTGAGCAGGCTCGACATCCCGGGCCTCGAGACGCCCGACCCGCGCTTGGAGGAGGAGCTTCGGTCGCGCTTGCGCGACGTCGAGGCGTCGCTGGACAAGGCCGTGCACTCGGACAGCGACTTCGTGACCGAGGCGGCCGCCTACCTGCTCAGCGCGGGTGGGAAGCGGTTCCGGCCGCTCCTGGTGTTGCTCTCCGGCTACTTCGGCGATCCTTCCGATCCTCGGCTGATCGCCGGGGCCACGGCCATCGAGATCACCCACGTCGCTACCCTGTACCACGACGACGTGATCGACGAGGCCGACACTCGGCATGGCGTGCCCTCGGTCAACGCCCGATGGGACAACACCGTGGCCATCCTCACCGGCGACTTCCTGTTCGCCAAGGCCTCGGACATCTCCTCCGACCTGGGGACCGACGTGACGCGGCTGCTGGCCCGGACCATCACCATCCTGTGCGACGGGCAGATCCGGGAGGTGGCCATGGCCGGCCGCCTGGACCAGTCCGAGGACGCCTACATGGAGATCATCCGGCGCAAGACCGCGGCCCTGATGGCCACCTCGTGCCGGCTGGGCGGGATGCTCTCCGACGCGGCGGGCGAGACCATCGAGCGCCTCGACGATTACGGCATGGCCCTGGGCCTGGCCTTCCAGCTCTCGGACGACGTCATGGACTTCACGGCCAGCGAGTCGGTGCTGCGCAAGCGCCCCGGGCAGGACCTGCGCGAGGGCGTGTACACCCTTCCGGTGCTCTTCGCGCTGAACGACGGCGATCGGGGGAACCGGCTCGCCTCGATCCTGTCGGAGGGGCCGCCGGCAGGCGAGCGCTTCGACGCCGCCATGGAGCTGATCCGGTCCGACGGGAACCTGGTCCGTGCCCGAGAGGCCGTAACGGCGCATGCCCGGCGAGCCCGTCATCACGCGGAATCCCTGGATGGCGGTGTGGCTCGCGACGCGATGATCCAGATGACGGAGTTCATCGCCACCCGCTGCGGCGCAGAGATCTGAGAGCTGACAGTCCCTCTCTCCGTTCCCGCTGTTGGAGTGCGTCGACAGCATTACGGACAGGCACTTTCGACCAAGGTGCGGTCGTGGTTCTCGAAGTCGTTCTCGTAGTGCGTTGCCGACCCGACTATGGGACATGAGAGAAGTCAGGCCAGCGGGCGAGGGGTCGGATGGGCCGAAGCCTGCCGACCCCTCGCCCTTCCGTGCTGGTCGCGAACCCTGGCCTACTTTACGGTGACCGTCAGACAGTTGCTCTGCAGCAACGTCCCGTCCGCCCCGACGAGCTGGAACAACACGTCGAAGGCTTGTCCCGACGGCAACGGAGCCTCGCGCTCGAAGTGCACGGCGCCAGCGCCACTGGCGGAGGTCGTGAACGAGCCGAGCTCGACGAACCCTCCAGAGGTGTCGCACACACCGTCCGGGATCACGTCCAGCGACCGCTGCAGCGTGAACTCCGTGTTCGCCGAGGTACCCTGCACGTTTGCCACACCCTGTACGTCCAGGGTGCCGTGGTTCTTCGCCGTGGTCGCCCCAACGACGGATCCGGATCCCTGCCCAACGATGGCCACGAGCGGGCTGGCGAACGTTGTGTCGCTCCCCCACGCCGTCGAAGCAAGGGCGCTCAGTGCGAGCGTGACCGCTACGATGACGATCGGCCTAAACCTCATCTCTCTCACCTCCCTTCATGTGAGGGGACTCGATTGAGCCCAGGGCATTGGAACGTGAACCGCCCGGGAGGTGAAGGCAGTTCTGTATCGGGGGACGTGTAGTTCTGGTGTCTCTCTCCGGGCCCAGCGCCTGGACGTTGTCGAAGCTAGGCCCGTAGACGACGAGAGGAGATCAAGCGCTTCAACGAGACCCTCCGCTCGCGAGACGGAGAGTCGCAGGGATGCCCTCGGCGACGCGCTGATTCTGCCCAGCCCGGCGCTGTTGGTAGAATCCGCGCTTGAGAATCCGTTCACAAGCTCGCCGACGGGGAAGCCGGGGAACCGGGGAAGCGCCGACAGGAGCGGATGGACAGCTACTACCAGTCGTATGGCGTGGTCGTCGCCCTGCTCATCGCGGGGCTCGGCCTCGTGGCGGTGGCCTTCACCGCGGCCCGGATCGTGGCCCCCCGCCGCCAGACCCCCGAGAAGCTCACCACCTACGAGTGCGGGATCGACCCCGTCGGCGAGGGCTGGTCCCAGACCCAGATCAGGTACTACATCTATGCCTTCCTGTTCGTGATCTTCGACGTTGAGAGCGTCTTTCTGTTCCCCTGGGCCACCATCTTCGAGCGCCTCGGCTACCAGGCCGTGGTGGAGATGGCCATCTTCGTGGGCATCCTGGCCCTGGGCCTGCTGTACGCCTATCGAAAGAAGGTCCTGCAATGGGCTTGATGGACACCGTCGAGATGCCCCAGCCGGTCAAGTTCCTGCTGAACTGGGGCCGGAAGTACTCGCTGTGGGTGATGAACTTCGGGCTGGCCTGCTGCGCCATCGAGTTCATCGCCACCTCGACCTCCAAGCACGACTTCATCCGCTACGGGGTCATCCCCTTCGCGCACGGCCCCCGGCAGGCCGACCTGCTGGTCGTGGCCGGCACCCTCACCGACAAGATGGCCCCGGCCCTCAAGCGCGTGTACGACCAGATGCCCGACCCGAAGTACGTCATCTCGTTCGGCTCCTGCTCGAACTGCGGCGGCCCGTATTGGGACTCCTACTCGGTGACCAAGGGCGTCGACCAGATCGTGCCGGTCGACATCTACGTCCCGGGCTGCCCGCCGCGGCCCGAGGCACTGCTCCACGGCATCCTCCGGCTCCAGGACAAGATCGGCCACGAAGACATCAGGGAGAAGTGGAGTGGCAAGCTCACCCAACCGTCGTCCTCTGTCACCGGCTGACATCGTCACCCGGCTCCGCGCGCAGTTCGGCGAGGACATCGTGTCCGCCGACGAGGTGCACGGGCACCCGGTGGTGACCGTCACGGCCGCGCGCTACCACGAGCTGGCCCGGTTCTTGAAGGACGACCGGGACCTGGACTGCAACTACTTCGACTTCCTGACCGGGGTCGACTTCACGCCGAAGGGCCGCGGCTTCGAGGTGGTCACCCACGTCTACTCCACCCGCCACAACCACCACGTCCGGTTCAAGCTGGTGTGCGACGCCGAGGATCCGCACTGCCCGACCATCTCCGACGTGTGGGCCGGGGCGAACTGGTGCGAGCGGGAGACCGCCGAGCTGTTCGGCATCGTCTTCGACGGCCACCCGCACCTGGTGAAGCTGCTGCTGCCCGAGCAGTTCGAGGGCCACCCGCTGCGGAAGGACTTCGCCTTGATGACGCGGGAGGCCAAGCCGTGGCCCGGAGGTGTCGAGGGCGCTGACGAAGAGGTGGAGGCGTGATCCACGCTCTCCTGGCCGCCGCCAACGAGAGCTTCATCAACCACTGGGTGTCGAACTTCTGGGTGGTGCTCCTGCTCAAGGTGGCCTTGGTGATCGGCTTCGTCCTGGTGGCCCCGCTGGGCATCGGCTACATGGAGCACAAGGTCCTGGCCCACATGCAGCATCGCCTGGGCCCGATGTACGCCGGGCGGTTCCACGGCTGGGCCCAGCTGATCGCCGATGGCGTGAAGTTCATCCAGAAGGAGGACGTGATCCCCCGGGCCGCCGACTCGTGGGTGTTCACGCTGGCCCCCGCGGTGGTCCTGGTGCCGTACATCGCCATCTTCGTGGTCATCCCGTTCGGCAAGACGCTGTGGGCCGAGAACCTGGACATCGGGATCTTCTTCGTCATCGGGCTGACCTCGGTGTCGATCATCGGCGTGCTGATGGCCGGGTGGGCCAGCGCCAACAAGTTCTCGCTGATCGGGGCGGTGCGGGGGGCGGCCCAGTTGATCGCCTACGAGCTGCCGCTGATCCTGGCGGCCGCCGCGATCGTCATGCAGGCCAGCACCCTGTCGCTGGTCGGGATCAGCGACGCCCAACACCACTACTGGTACGTGTTCACCCAGCCGGTGATGTTCGTGGTGTTCCTGATGGCGGCCGTCGCCGAGCTGACCCGCCCCCCGTTCGACATGCCGATCGCCGACTCCGAGATCATCTTCGGCGCCTACACGGAGTACACAGGGCTGAAGTTCGCGTTCTTCCTCCTGGCCGAGTACGCGGGGATCGTGGCGTTCTCCGCCATCGCGAGCGTCCTGTTCCTAGGGGGCTACCAGGCGCTTCCCGGCCTCGGGTTCCTGCCGGGCTTCTTCCACATGTCGGGCAAGATCGGGGCGCTCTCGTTCTTCATCATCTGGCTCCGGGCGACCTACCCGCGCCTGCGTGAGGACCAGCTCCAGCGGTTCTCGTGGGTGGTGCTGATCCCTCTGGGCCTGGCCGACATCATGGCCACAGGCGTCGTGAAGGTCCTGGTGAAGTAGATGGCGGTCGACACCGGGCAGGAGGTG
>JBKPBM010000318.1:0-2880 GCA_046744325.1 Actinomycetota bacterium
GGTCTCGTACCCGGCGACCAAGAGCGTGATCACCTGGTCCCTGAGCTGTTGCAGACTCAGGCCCTCCCCGGTTTGTTCGTCTCGGGCCTCCAGCAACATCGAGAGGAGGTCACCGCCCTCACCCGTGCCTCGTCGGTGCCCGATGACCTCGTCGGCGAGCTCCTCGACCCGTCGCTTCACCGCTTGGAACTCAGGATGATCGGGAGAGGGCAAATGAACCATCGCCTCGGCGATCAATTGGCCGAGGCCGCGGGCGGACGCCGAGACGTCTGCTCCGAACAGGACTCTGGCGGTGATCCGAAGAGTCAACGTGCCCATCTCCGCCGCCATGTCGACGGTCCGACCAGATCCGGCCAGTGCTTGCCACCGCTCTCGTACGGGGATGACCTCGACAAGGATGCCGCCGGACATGGAAGCGAGCCTCTCCCGGTGGAAGGCGGGCTGCATCAAGCGGCGGTCTCGGTGCCACACGATCCCCTCGCTCGTCAGCAGGCCCTCGGCCACCCCGATCCGGAACCGCTCATTGATGAGGGTGTCCTTCCGGTAGTTGGCCGCGTTGTCGGCGAGCACGTGCCGCACGAGGTCGGGATGGTTGATGAGGAACGCGGACTCGCGACCGGACCGATAGGGTGCGACGTCGCCGTGGCGCTCCGCTAGGAGCAGCAACGCGTGGAAGGGATCGCGCTTCCCGGATCCAGAAGCTTCGGTGTCTCCTCGAAGACCACGCCCGGACCCGGGGTCTGCAATCTGTGAGCCCGCAGTGCGGACAGCGCGTGACGTCGCCCGGCTCCCGTCGCGCGCATGCGCGAACCAGGGCCTCGATGTCGCGCATGACCCGATCCCTGAGCGCGCGGACGTCGGCAGGCGAGGCGGGGTCCCCGGTGGCGGGGATGGGCTGGCCGATTACAACCGCGACGGTGGGGCGGAAGGGCCGGCGCAGGGCAAGCCCAGCCTTCGGCCACCGATCCTGGCTTCCCCACAGGCCGACCGGAACCACCGGCACAGCCGAGGCGAGGGCAATCCGCGCGACCCCCTTTTGCCCTGGCAGCAGGCAGACGCCATCACCGACTTGCCCCTCCGGTGAGATGCCCACCAGCCTCCCCGCTCGGAGCAGCGTGGCGACCTGGTTGATCGCCTCCCAATCCCCCACTCCTCGGCGCAGGGGGACCTGACGCAATCGGCGGAGCGCCCAGCCCACCAGGGGCTGATCGAACGCCTGCCGGAGGGCCAGGAACCGGACCACCCTCCCGCGCCGGGCGGCGGCAAGGGCGACGAAGACGGGGTCCAGGACGCTGATGTGGTTTGCGGCGAGGATGGCCCCGCCGGACCGCGGGATGTTCTCGGTCCCCATGATCCGCATTCGAAAGGCGGATCGGAAAACGGGTCCCACGGCAAGCCGGCCGAGACGCCACCAGACGAACCGTTCTTGATGGTCGAACGCGTTCATCACCACCGACCAAGTCGTCCCAACCCGAAAGATGCAACCCAACGATTCGACCCGATTGGCGCTCGGGGGCGAGCGCCGTCACTCTTCCCGAATCGTAGGTACCTCCTCCCGTGCTGCAGAGCCTGGCAAATTCGGGGCGGTGTGCCCGCAGGAGGACTTTCGCACTCGGAGACAGGTCCACCTCTGCCCGGCTCGCATCGCGCGCGAAATGGCGCGGGTTCTCCAGCCTCTGACCGTGCTTGGCTTGCCGCCTCGCTGATCCCTGAATGCGCTGATCCGAAGCGCGATGGCAATTTGTGCACCGTTCAGGGCCCTGATGCGTCCTGTTCTGCCTGCACGTCGATCGCTTTGGGTTGGGTCTCCCCGCCGCTCAATTGAACTGCGATCCGACGGGGCTTGGCCGTTTCGGCGACCGGGATGGTGAGGGTGAGGACGCCATGGTCGTAGCTGGCCTGGATTCTCTCAAGGTCGAGGTGCTGGCCGAGGAACATCTGGCGGGAAAAGGCACCCTCAGGTCGCTCTCGCACGAGGACCTCGTCCCCTTCAGCCTCCTCGAAGAACCGCTCCGCCCGCACGGTGAGGGCGTTTTGCTCCACCCGAATGTCGATGGAGGATGGATCCGCACCGGGAAGGTCGAAGTGGACGAAGACGGTGTCGCCTCGCCGATAGGCGTCCATCGGGATGGACGTGGCCTGGTATCGCATCGCGCCCGTGAGCTGCTGGGTCAGCCGGTCGAAGTCTCGAACCGGGTCAAAGCGCATGACCATGTGTGACCACCTCCTCTTGGCGGAGGTCCTCATTATCGGCCGTGCCCCTGCTTCATGCCAGTGGCGCTGGAGCTAGGTCCTCTCGGGGCCTTCCACCGGCGGCGTGAGATGCGTTATTCGAATCGCGCTGCTGACCAAGGACTCGTCGCCCCAGGATGTCGTGGCTCCCCTCGACTGACACGAAGCGAATGAGTCCGCTTGGTTCTCTGAGCTTCCGGTTGTCCACGGCTCTTCAGCCGGTTCCCAGCGCGCCTGCGATGGCTTCAATCGGAACTCTTGCTCCTTCTGCCTGACCCAGCAATCAGGGCCTGCAGCCGGCCGTGCGAGTGACCCTTGAGGGGGCCTCCCCTCTCGCGAGCGACTCCAGCCACTTCGCGCCCACGGGTTCGCCCCGCGCGGTCGCATGGCGGTTCGCTTCGGGGGATGTTGGGCCTAAGCAGGAGTGAGAGAAGAGGAGCCCATGCCATGGGCTCCTCTTCCATCAACCCTGGTACGTCCGAACCCCCCAGGTGGGGTGTAACCAGCCCGATCAGACGGTCGCGGGCACGCCTTCGAAGAAGGCGAGGTCGCCCACCTGATTGGAGCTCAGCTCGACCCGATCCGCCAGGTGCTCGCGCACCCAGTTGGCGGCCACGGGCGCGGCAGCCTCTGCCTGGGCGTGGGTCT
>JBKPBM010000038.1:0-3655 GCA_046744325.1 Actinomycetota bacterium
TGGAGATCCCCACGCTGGAAGACCGGGAGCGGATCCGGCTGGAGCCGGGGACCGAGTCGGGCTCCGTCATCCGCCTGCGTGGCCAGGGGGTCCCTCGCCTGAACCGGCGGGGCCGGGGCGACCTGTTCGTCTCGATCGTCGTGGAGATCCCCACGCCGAAGTCCAGGGAGGAGCGGGAGCTGCTCGAGCGCCTGGCCGCCGTCCGCGGAGAGGCACCGGAGAAGGGGACGAAGCTCACGGGTCGACTTCGCAAGCTCCTGGAGAAGTGAGGATCTGGTCTCCGCGCCCCGCGCCATGACGGCTCCGCTCTTCTTCGTGGATTCGCTCGAGCCGGGCGAGATCCGCCTCTCCCCGGCCGACGGCCGCCATGCCCTTCGCGTGCTTCGCCTCAAGCCCGGTGAACCGGTGACGGTGGCCGATGGTTCCGGCCTGGTCGGCGCCGGCCGAGTGGCCGATGGCGAAGGGGACCGGGCGGTCATCGAGGTCTCGGAGGTCCATCGTGTGGCCCGGCGAGGGACGCTGGTGTCGGTGTCCCTGGCACCGCCCAAGGGCGACCGGCTCTCCTGGGCCGTGCAGAAGCTGGCCGAGCTGGGCGTCGACGAGATCGTCTTGGTGCCCACGGAGCGATCGGTGCGGACCTGGGACGGCGACCGCGCCGGCCACGCGCTCGAGCGCCAACGGGCCGTGGCGCGCGAGGCGGCCATGCAGTCGCGGCGGCCGTTCGTGGCCGAGGTGGCCGTCGCTGGAAGCCTCGACGACGTGCTCGCCCCCGGCCCATCGCTGGTCCTGCTGTGGGAGGGCGCCGACGCACCGCTTCACGAGACCCTTCCCGACGAGACGCCGGCCCTGCGGCTGCTGGTCGGCCCCGAGGGCAGCTTCACCGAGGCCGAGCTCGACCGGGCCGTCGCCGCCGGCGCCGTCCCGGCCTCGCTCGGCCCCGGGATCCTCCGGACGGAGACCGCGGCGGTCGTCGGTGCCGCCCTGGTATTGGCCCGGTACGGGCGACTGGGCTAGATTCGATGCCTGATGAGCGACCACGGAACGGCCAGTGGGTGCGTGTTCTGCAGGATCGGCAAGCGGGAGATCCCCTCGCAGATCGTGCACGAGTCCGACGGCGTGGTGGCCTTTCGCGACACCAACCCCCAGGCGCCGACGCACATCCTGATCATCCCGAAGGAACACATCGAGTCCATCGCCGACGTGACGGGCAAGGAGCGAGGGCTCCTGGCCGAGCTCGTGGAGACGGCCACCCACCTGGCCCGGGCGGAAGGGGTCGACCGATCGGGCTGGCGGCTGGTGACCAACGTGGGGCCCGACGCCGGTCAGAGCGTTGCGCACCTGCACTTCCACCTGCTCGGTGGGCGCGGGATGGGGTGGCCGCCGGGATGACCCCTCCCCCTGGCGGCGACGTCGGAGCGATCCCCCGATGACGGACGCCTCTCAGGTGAAGATCCTCGTCCCCGGCAACCAGGCCATGGTGGCGGTGCTCGGGCAGCGCGACGAGCTGCTGAAGCTGGTCGAGTCCGCGTTCGACTCCCAGATCCTGGTCCGGGGCAACGAGATCACCATCACCGGGGAACCCGAGGAGGCCGAGAAGGTGGCCTTCCTCTTCGAGGAGCTGCTGACCATCGTGAACCAGGGCCAGACGCTCACCGCCGAATCCGTGGGCAAGACCATCGACATGGTGAAGGAGGACCACGCCCGGCCCTCGGAGGTCTTCGGCGACGTGGTCCTGACCTCTCGGGGCAAGTCGCTGGTCCCGAAGACGCTGGGGCAGAAGCGCTACGTCGACGCCATCCGCCGGTCCACCGTGTCGTTCGCCATCGGCCCGGCCGGCACGGGGAAGACCTACCTCGCGGTGGCCACCGCGGTACGGGCCCTGCAGGACCGTGAGGTCTCTCGGATCATCCTGACCCGTCCGGCGGTGGAGGCGGGCGAGCGCCTGGGGTTCCTGCCCGGAACGCTCTACGAGAAGATCGACCCCTACCTCAAGCCCCTGTACGACGCCCTGTTCGACATGATGGACGCCGAGGCCTTCCAGCGCCTGATGGCCAGGGGCACGATCGAGGTGGCTCCGCTCGCGTACATGCGGGGGCGGACCCTGAACGACTCGTTCATCATCCTGGACGAGGCCCAGAACACCACGCCGGAGCAGATGAAGATGTTCCTGACCCGACTGGGGTTCGGGTCGAGGTGCGTGGTGAACGGGGACGTGACCCAGATCGACCTGCCGGTCGGCGCTCGCTCCGGCCTCGTGGTGGTGGAGGAGATCCTCTCCGGGATCGAGGACATCACGTTCGTCCACCTGGGGGCGCGGGACGTGGTCCGGCACAAGATCGTGCAGGACATCGTGGAGGCCTACCGGGCCTACGGCGAGCGCGGCTCACGAAGCGCTCGCGCCGACTGAGGAGTCGATCCCGAGAACGTGGACGGCATACCGGATCGGGATCGGCAGGACGCCGCGGGGACCGCCTCCGTCCTGGTCTCGAACCGGCAGGACCTCTCGGTCGATCAGGAGAGCCTGGCCGCACTGGCGGCGTCTACCCTCGCCGCCGAGGGACGGCCCGACGTCGAGCTGTCGCTGTCGTTCGTCGGCAAGGATGAGATGGCCGAGCTCCACCTTCGATACATGGACGAGCCCGGGCCTACCGACGTGCTGTCGTTCCCGCTGGATGAGGACGGCCTGCTCGGCGACGTGGTCGTGTGTCCCGCGGAGGCCCGGCGGAACAACCCCGACCTCGAAGCCGAGCTGCGCCTGTTGGTCGTGCACGGCGTCCTGCACCTGCTTGGCTACGACCACGAGCGGGAGGATGAGCGCCGGGTGATGTGGGAACGGCAGGATCGCTACGTGAGATCGGATCCATCGTGAGCGGGACGGACTGGACCGAGATCATCGGGATCGTGCTCCTCCTGGCGGTGGTGGCGCTGTTCGCCATGTCCGAGACCGCGATCACCCGAATAGGACGGGCCAGGGCGTACCGACTGGTCGAGGACGGCCGCCGAGGTGCGCCGTCCCTGCTCAGGATCGTGGAGAACGTCGCGCCGTACCTCAACGTGGTCCTGCTGGTCACGCTGCTGGCGACCACGGGAGGCACCACCCTGGCCACCATCCTGGCCTCCCGCCATCTGCACCACGCAGGGGAGTGGGTGGCCACCGGGGGCATGACGCTGCTGCTGTTCATCTTCGCCGAGGTCACCCCGAAGACGTTCGCCGTGCAGCAGACCGACCGTGCGGCGCTGTGGGTGGCGCCGTTCGTCCTGCTCACCCACCGGGTCCTGGGGCCGGTGGCGGGCGTTCTGGTCAAGGTGGCCAACGTGATCATGCCCGGGCGCGGGCTTCCGCAGGGGCCATTCGTGACGGAGGAGGAGATCCGGGCGATGGCCGAGGTGGCCTCGGATGAGGCGGCCATCGTGGAGGGGGAGAAGGAGCTCATCCACTCGATCTTCGAGTTCGGGGACACCCTGGTTCGCGAGGTGATGGTCCCTCGTCCGGACATGGCGGCCGCGCCGATCACCAGCGGCCTGCAGGCCGTGTTGGACCTCATGCTCCGCCACGGGTACTCCCGGATCCCGCTGTACGGGCAGGACATCGACCACATCGAGGGCGTGGTCTACGCCCTGTCTCTTATACACATCTGACGCTGCCGACGAGGAG
>JBKPBM010000188.1:0-3772 GCA_046744325.1 Actinomycetota bacterium
CACCTGAGACGGTCACCCGACGGCGCAGATCCGTCCACGCCACGTCGGCCCGGCCGTCGCCCCCGTACGCGAGCGCGATGTATTCGCCGATCCAGGAGGCGCACCGCGGACAGGCGGGCACGCCCGCCGGAAACCACAGGCTCTTGTCCAGGTGGGACGACGTGGTGGTGATCCGAGTCGCGCTGAAGGATCCCGTCATGCCCCTGGCAAGCGTGACGTCGAACAGGTTGGAGGGGTCACCGCTCCGGTCGTAGAAGAGCACTCCGAGCTGCCCGGTCAGGGGATCCACCGCCGCGAACGGCATGAACTGATCGCCCGGCGCGTCGGAGACGACGTCTGGGCCGCCCCAACTGTTCCCCCCATCGTTCGAGGTCATGACGAAGACATCGGAATCGGTCACCGGTTGGTCCGAGTCGTGCACCCCGTTTCGGTTGTCCGAGAACACCAGGTACAGGGTGCCGTCAACTGGACTCGCCGCCAGGTTGCCGTAGGAGAACACCCCGAGCTCGCTCTGGGACAGGGTACAGAACGCGGCTCCGATGGCCGGCGCACAGTTGGGAGAGTCCCTGGTGCCGTCTTCGAGACCCACCACCCGAACCGGATCCGACCAGGTCGTCCCTCCATCGTGCGAGTTCACCACCAGGAACTGGGACTCGCAGCACTCCCCGGGCTCCCAGGCCGCGTCCCCCTGGAGATTCCAGAAGGCCACGTGCACCGAGCCATCCGGCATGATCGCCGGCCAGGACGCCGGATCGACCGAGCACGCCGGGGCGATCGGGTAGGCGGTGCACCACGTTGTGCTCGAACCCGAGATCACCTGGGGATCGGTCCAGGTGAAGCCTCCGTCGTCGCTGTGGGCCTCGACGGTGGTGACCGTGGCGCCGCCGAGGGTGGGGTCGCAGTCGGCCTGGAGGCAGGTCCACTCGAGCGATGTGGCGTACGCCCTCCCGTAGAAGAAGGACGAGGGGTGGTCGTCCACGGTGATCCACGGCTTGTCATGAGCGACCGAGGGCAGCGTGAAGATGCACCCCTGCCCAGGGGCGACCTCGTACGGCCCGTTCCAGCTCAGCCCCCCGTCCGAGGAGACGGAGGCCACCACGTCTCCGTCGCAGAGCCCATTGGGACCGTTGTCATAGCTGTTCGAGGCGAACAGCACCGTGCCGTGCTTCGTGTCGAACGCGACCGACTGGTCGGCGGCGAAGTTGTGGCCGGCCTCGAATGGCAGGTCGCCCACGGTCCAGCTCTTGCCTCCATCGAACGAGGTGTAGAACTCCGAGCTCGGCACGACCCCTCCGGGCAGGTCGTTCGCTCCGATGACGATGTGATCGGGGTCGTTGGGGTCGACCGCCATCGACGGCTCGTGGTGTGGCTGGGAGCTGTCACTCGCGCAATCCAGGAGCATGTTCGGTGTCGAGGAGGGGGCGGTGATGCACTCGACGCCCGACGTCTGCGGAGTCGCTCGTGTGGCAACCTTCCCCCGGGGCAGAGTGAAGCCGGGCGAGGACAGGCCGTGTCGAGCAGCTCGTCCGGCGTGAGCCGGTGCGACGCTCCAGGCCAGAGTGGTCGCAGCGGCGATCATGAGCACGACGCTCCTTCTCGCGTTTGGCATCTCCTGTCTCCTTCCGCTCCCGCGGAGGGCTCTCCTCCGCTGGGTTCGGGGCGGAGCGTAGGAGGGAGCACCAGAGTGGTCATCGGTCTGGCCGCCCATTCGGCATCGAGCCCCGGGTTGAGCTTCAGGGGGCCCGATTCACTCCCGTGGTGGATCGGAGGCACGCGCGATGGTTCAGCCGGGCCCGGTGGGAGATGCGACGATGGTGGGCTCCGAGTCTTCGCTCGGCGCAAGCACGGCCTCTCCGGAGGCTTCGGGATCGAAGGGCAGCCGTGCCCACACCTGGAATCCGCCGCCGGCCATCGGACCGCACCAGCTTTCCCCACCGAACACGGCCGCCCGTTCACGGATGCCGATGAGGCCGTGGCCCCCACCCAGCCGAGGCTCGCCGGGAGGCACTCTTCCAGCGTCGTTCTCCACCTCCACCTCCAGGCTCGTCGGCAGGTAACGCAGGATGACGCTGGCCCGAGAGCCAGGGGCATGCTTGCGAATGTTGGTCAGACCCTCCTGGATGATCCGGTAGGCCGCCAGATCAAGTCCCGGTCTCATGGGACGGGGCTCCCCCTCCACGTGAAGTTCCACGTCGAGTCCCGCCTCTCGTGCGGACAGCGCGATGCCCTGGACATCCTGGAGAGCCGGAAGTCCGGCTGGAGGCTCTCGTTCTCCGCCCCGGCCAAGAGTGCCGAGCATGCGCTGCATCTCTCCCGCGGCTTCCTGCCCCGTCCGCTCGATCGCCGCCACCATCTCGGCCGCCTCGGCGGGATCGCTCCCGGCCACCGACCTCGCCGCCCCGGCCTGGATCACCATCAGGGTGACCGCGTGCGCCACCATGTCATGCATGTCCCGGGCCACCCTCCGCCGCTCCTCCTGGATCGCGAGACGGACCCGCTCCTGCCGGGTTCGATCGAGTTCCGCCGTGCGGCGTCGGAGGGCATCGTTCGACCTCCGTTCCTGCTGGACGGACCACCCGGCATATGACGCGAGGGCAAACAGCGTCCCCTCGTAGACCTGGTCGATCACGACCATCAGCGGCGTCTCACCCGGACTGTTGATGAGAGAAGCCATCGACAGCGCGACCGCTGCGACCGCCCACCGTGGCCGGCGGTAAGCCCCGACGCCGTACAGAGCGACGAGCTGACCCCAGAACGAAGTGACCAAAGAGCCGGCGCCCAGAGGGACCTGCACCGCCATATCGACTGCGATCACGAGTACGACCAGGAACGGCGCCTGCCTTCGGAACAGGAGGGCGATGCCGGTCAACGCCGCAAGAAGAGCCGTCTTCGCATCGAAGACATCGAGGATGCCCGTACTGGCGCCGAACCACTCGCGCAGCTTGAACTCGATGGCCATCGAAAGCCCGACCCCGGTGACGATCAGGACATCGGCCAACCGTGGGTCGATCGTCCGTCTCTTCCCGAACCGAGACGGATCTGTGAGGGGCACGGGCTCACTCTCTGGCGGAAGCGTCGAGATCGCCCCGGCGTCGCCTTTGGATCGGCGGAGCACCCTCAGCAGGCGGCCCATCTCAGCAACCACGTCCCGGCCCATCGACTCGATCACAGCGAGAACGGCTTCCGCGTCCGAGGCGCCGCGCGCCATGAGCTCTCGGGCGGATCTCGCGCGGTCTGCCATCGATTGAATCCCGGCCGCCACGATCCCCTTCAGGTCAGAGGCGATGAGCCGCCGCTCTCGAGCCAGGGCCAGTCGGGCCAACTGCCCACGCTCCTCCTCCAGCTCCTCGGCGCGCTGAGTGAGCTTGGCGCTCAGGGCATGGCGGCGATGGCGCACCCGGCCGGCCAGCCAACAGGCGATGATCGGAGGAACGTTCTCGTTCCAGATGAAGACCTTGAAGGCCGGGAGCGACGAGTAGCGTCCGAGGAGATAGAAGTGGGGTACGAACGGCACGAGCGCGAGTAGAGCGAGCCGAAGCGTCGAGCGCTCGACCACCGTGTACAGGGCGATGAGGATGGCGATCTGCTCGGCGTTCGGGACGTCGGTCCGCAGCACCCCCGTGGACACCGCCGCAGCCATGATGACGAGGAAGACCGGCAGGGGGGCGCGGCGCCTGAACGCCAGCGGGAGCGACTTGAGAACGAGCAGCGCATATGGCAGGAGGCCGTGCGTGACGCCGGGAAGGGAGCCCGGTTCGAGATGGAGCTGGAG
>JBKPBM010000310.1:0-1781 GCA_046744325.1 Actinomycetota bacterium
CCAGCACTCGCTCGATCCACCGGGCATCCGATTCCACATAGCGGGTCTCCTCGACGATCACTTGCGCTTGTTCCGGGCGGTGATCCTCCAGAATCCGCACAAACCCTTGGTCAGTGGCCATCGTCAGGGCCCGCTCGGTCATGTACCGGCCGCCTCGCCCGGATGTGGTCCGCTCGCCGATCTTGATCACCGAGCGGAACGTCCTGGGCCGGCCCTGCTTCTGCACCTTGGCACCCGCGGACATGCCCTTCAGCTCGAACTCGTGCCAGTTCTTGATAAGCACCCGACCCCGACGAAGGGACGGCATGAGGTGCGAGGGGACGAGATCTCGGGTCCGGTAGATCGAGGCCTGGCCCTCGCCGGGATCGAGCTCTCCGAGGCGGCTCCTGATCGTGACGTTCGGGGCCACGACGAGCACCACCTCGGAGAACCGGGCGTCGGAGCGATTGGCCACCTTGTTCAGGATGCTCCACGCAGCGAGCATCCCCATGACCATGGTCTTCCCGGAGCCGGTCGCCATCTTGCACGCCAGACGGGTGAACACGGAGTTCTCCTCCGATGGCACGTCGATGCCCTGGAGGAGATCCGCCCTGGCCTCGGTGAGGAAGATGACTGTCTCGGCGGCCTCGAGCTGGGGGAAGAAGAGCCTCGTTCCCCGGCCGTCCCTGCGCCAGTACTCGATGAGCTCGTGCGTTGTCCGGGTGACGCCCGCATACCCGAGGGTCCTCCATTCTGTGAGGCGCTCGCGGATGAGGTTGACGAGCTCGAGCTCCACCCAGTCTCCTCGGGTGAACTCGTCGCCCGTCATGGGAGTTCCGGGGTCGCGGTAGAAGTAGCCGGCTGGACGCCTGCCGGCTCTCCGCTCGGGTGGCTTCCCCTCTTCGATCACCCAGTGCTCGGCGGGTTCCTCGAAAGGGGAGTTGAGGATGGGCTCGTCGACCTCGAAAGAGGTGGTGTCGGTCATCGTTAGTCCAGGGGACGAACGACCATCAGCTCGTTGCCACGATCGTCGATCACCTTCACAGCCACCTTCCGATTCTCACCCGTCGTGAAAGGTGCGCTGGTCGTCCCCGCGAGATGCTCCCACACCGTGTCCTCGAACTCGCCCCGGAGGGCGCGTCTGAGGCTGTCCCAGGCGCCCGTGCGAGGGAAGAACGCCTGCGAGACGTGGAACGAAAGGTCGTTGTAGTCGGTGTCTAGGAACCACGCCGGCACGTCGGACCCGGCCAGGTGGGTGGCCTCCATCGTCGTCGGGTCGAACACGTCGAGGCCGCGGAGCTCCACCTGGTAGCGATCGGGCCCGCCTTTCTCCTCTGGGCGGCAGGGTGCTCACCACGGCGTCGGGGAGGCCTGTCACCGAGAAGAGCTGGCTCGATCGCATCGTCTTCAGCAGGTCTCCCATGACGAGGTCTGGAGTGGCGGCCACGTACGTTGCCGGGATGCCGACCAACGTCTCTGACTTCTCGATCAGCTCGCGAGCGCCGGGCTCGATAGCGAAGCCGATCGCGATGAGGAGCGAGTAGCTCCTCGCACTCGCCTCCTTTGCTGCCTCGAACACTCGCTTCTCCGAGACCGCGCCGTTTTCGGGTCCGAAGGCCAGAGCCACGGGAGATCCATCCTCCAGGGTGGCCTCGGCCGACAGGGTGAGGGACTTGGCCGGCGGCTGCACGTTCGCAAGGGCGATGGTGCCGCCGGGGAGGTGGAAGACTGGATCACGGCGAAGCGCTTCGATCAGCCGCTCGGCGAAGGAACGTGCTCCATCCACTCGCTGATCTGTACTC
>JBKPBM010000114.1:0-2897 GCA_046744325.1 Actinomycetota bacterium
CTGGAGAACGCCCTCCGCGAAGATGAGGACCCCGATCGTCGCGTCCACCAGGATCGACGGGAGCCGAATCACCCATGCCCGAGCGGCAGCGACGGCGCTCCCCGGCGGAGCCGACGTTTCAGCCCTGATCGTCACCCTGGCGTCCCACGCCCGGCTGGATCAGGCCCGTCTCGTAGGCGAGGACCACGGCCTGGATCCGATCCCGCAATCCCAGCTTGGTGAGGATGTGCGACAGGTGAGTCTTGACGGTCGCCTCACTCAGGTAAAGCGTGGAGGCGATCTCCTCATTCGAAAGGCCCCGGGCCACCAGCGTCATCACCTCGACCTCACGGGGTGAGAGAGTGGCCAGCTCTGGCGGTGGGCCGGTGCGTGGCACCGGCCGCCGAGCGAAGTCCTCGATCAACCGCCTGGTGATGGAGGGCTGAAGCAGCGCATCACCACCGGCCACGATCCTCACCGCCGCTGCGAGCTGCTCGGGTGGAGCGGACTTCAGCAGGAAGGCGCTCGCTCCCGAGCGCAGCGCCTCGTACACGTACTCGTCGAGATCGAAGGTCGTGAGAACCACCACTCGGATGGTGGACGCATCGGACAGGATCTTCCTGGTCGCCTCCAGCCCGCTCATCTCGCCCATCCGGATGTCCATCAGGACGACGTCCGGCCGGAGGCGGCGAGCCGCTTCGAGGGCGGACGGCCCGTCCTCCGCCTCTCCTACCACCGTGATGTCCGACTGCGCTCCGAGGATGAGGCGGAAGCCGGCTCGGACCATGGCCTCGTCATCCGCGATGAGCACCCTGATCGTCATGCCGGTGCCGCCACCACGTCGCTCGGGAGTCGAGCCCACACCCGATAGCCCCCTTCCGGCCGCGGGCCGGCGATGAACTCGCCGCCGAACAGCGCCACCCGCTCCCGGACCCCAACCAGGCCCAGTCCCGCTCCGGGCACCCTCCGATCGGAGACGGTCACGCCCGGCCCTGCATCGGTGATCTCCACTTCCAGGGCGTCTCGTTCGAATCGAAGGCTCACATCTGCGTAGGAAGCCGAGGTGTGCTTGCGGACGTTCGTCACGGCTTCCTGGACGATGCGGTAGGCGGACAGCTCGAGGCCCGCGCCGAGGGCCCTGGGCTGGCCCGAGATCTGAACGGCGACCTGGAGGCCTCCTCGCTTGGCGTCCTCCACCAGTGACGGAATCCGGTCGATGCCCGGCGGTCGGTCCTCGCGCCGATCCTCTGTCTCGGGAACGCTCAGCATCGCCAGGAGCAGGCTCATCTCCCCCAGTGACCGGCGAGCGGTGCTCTCCACGATCTCAAGGGCATCCCCGGCGATCCCGGGATCGCTCGCGGCGACCATGCGTGCCGCCCCGGCCTGGATGACCATCAGGCTCACGCTGTGGGCCACCACGTCGTGCATGTCCCTGGCCACCCGGCGGCGCTCCTCGTCGACGGCAAGGCGGGCCTGCTCGTGCCGGGTTCGTTCGAGCTCGATCGCCCGCTCGGCCAGCGCCCGTGTCAGGCGGCGCCCCGCAGCCACCGACTCGCCAAGGAGTGCCGCGAATCCGGCCACGATGCCTTCGAAGACGAGCTCGCTCAACAGAACCACCAGAGGCAATGACGGCCCCGGGATGAACGTCAGGACGCTGATCGCCACGGCCACCCTGGCCCGCGCGGGACCGCGGTACACCGCCACGCTGTACACGCCCACGAGCAGCGCGTACCAGGTGACGTCGAACTGCGTGACGCCCAGGACGGCCGCGACCGAAAAGACACCAGCCTGGAAGAGGAAGGTCGTGACCGGGGCCTTGCGTCGAAATAGCAGCGCCGCGACCCCCACCCCGTTGAAGAGGGCGGCACGCCAGTCGTAGACCTCCCCGTAGATCGGGCTGTGCGTTCGGAACTCCATGACCAGGACGGCGCCCATCACAGCCGTGATGGCCGGGTCGACAAGACCGGGACGCCCCACGAACGCCATCCACGCGCCGGCCAGGGGCCGTGGCCCCTGGCGGCGGAAGGGGCCCAGGTCGGCCTCGTTGCTGACGTGAATGGGGAGGTCCGGCGTGTCGGCCGACTCTCGATGGCCCCGGAGGACGGTGAGGAGCCGATGCATCTCGGCGAGGGCGTCGCGGCCGGTGGCCTCCACGGCCGAGATCGCCTCCACCGCGGAGTCCAAGCCGCGTCGGAGCGCGGCTCGGGCGCCATGGGTCTGGTCGATCATCCGGTCGACGCATCGAGTGACCACGCCATGCAACTCCGTGGCCATCCGGTCCCGTTCCCGCGACAGTGCCATGGCGGCCAAGCGCTTCCGCTCCCGCGCCAGCTCCTCGGTTCGAAGGTTGAGCGCGTCGGTGAGCCTCGCGTTGCGAGCCTGCATGTACCCGGCGGCCCAGAACAGGCCGAGCACCAGGAAATTCTCCAGCCAGAAGGCGATGCCGAAGCTGAGCGGTACGTTCGCCACGACGCCGGCCGCCCAGGGGATGAGCCCGAGCAGGCCGGACAGGGTGCTCGCCTGCTTGACGAAGGTGTAGGTGGCCAACAGGCCCGCCAGGGCCATGATCGCGTTCATGCTGACGTGAGCCAGCCCGGCAGCGAATTCGTCGGCCGTCACGGTGGCCATGGTGGCCAGCGGCCATCTCCTGCGGGTGGTCAGCGGCAGCGTGGCGAGGGCCACGACGACCACTCTCGCCGGGCCCCCTCGGTCGTGTCCCGGGACGGCACCGATCGGCACGACCCGCGCCAGGAGGAACAGCCCCACCGCCAGAGAACCATCGGCGGTCGTTGGTGGCAACCGGCGAAGCCGTTCGATCAGCGAACCAACCCGATCCACGCGCGCAGCGTAGTTCCCCGAGGAGCCGGGCGCCTCAGCCGTCGGTCCGATCTGGATCGTCGGCTGGGATGACTGTCCGG
>JBKPBM010000222.1:0-5738 GCA_046744325.1 Actinomycetota bacterium
ACCCCCATCCTGGTGCTCCTGTTCAAGATCCAGCCCCTGGCCGCCGTCTCCAGCGACCTGGTCGCGGCCATGGTCATGAAGCCGGTGGGCGGAGGCGTTCACATCCGACGCGGCACCGTCAACTGGGAACTGGTCAAGTGGCTGTGCATCGGGTCGATCCCGTCAGCCTTCTGCGGCGTGTTGATCCTGAACTCATTGGGCAACGGCGAGCAGGTGCAGAGCCGGCTGAAGGTGATCCTGGGCGTCGCCTTGCTGGTGGCCGCCGGGTCGATCGTGGCCAAGTCGTACCTTCAGGGGTTCGCCGCGCGGCGCGCCCGTCGGTCGGGGGCGAACGGCGGGAACGGGTTGCAGCGGGGTCCCTTCGCCATCAAGCGGATCCCCACGCTGGCCATCGGAATGGTCGGCGGCCTGGTGGTCGGGATGACGTCGGTGGGGTCGGGATCGCTGATCATCGTGGCCCTGCTGCTGCTCTACCCCATGCTCAACTCGAAGCAGCTGGTCGGCACCGACCTGGTCCAGGCCATCCCACTGGTGGCCTCGGCGGCGCTGGGCCACATCCTGTTCGGAGACTTCAAGCTCGATCTGACCGCCTCGGTGCTGGTCGGGAGCATCCCCGGCGTGTACCTGGGGGCGCGCGCATCCGCCCGAGCGCCGGACGGGATCGTCCGGCCCGCGCTGGTGTTCGTGCTGGCCGCCTCGGCACTCAAGCTCCTGAACCTGGACACGGTCGTCCTGGCCTGGGTGTTGGCCGCGCTCATCATGTGGGGGCTTCCCGTGTGGGGCTTCATCGACGCGCTCGGCCGCGACGGCCGTGAGTGGTCCATCATCCGCCGCAGCCGCCAGGTGTGGGTCCGGTTGCAGGGACTGGGCGCCCTGTTCGGCGTGGGGTTCGTGGCCGCGGTGGTCTACTTCGCCCGGATCCGGCCCCGCCTCGAAGAGGCCAGCGTCCTCGAACCGGCGCCGGTCCTTGAACGGGCCGGGTAGGCCGCCCGGCCGCCTTCGTCCGGGTCATTCGTCCTGACCGGCGCCTCCCCAAGCGGGTAGCATCCCTCGCGACCGCGCGATGGGGGTGTGGCAGCCATGAGACGGATGGGGTTGGAGCGCGATCTGGTCGACGAAGGCGTGTATCAACGGACCGTCGACCGGTTCAGGGAGGCTCGGATCGTCCTCCCGACCTTCACCGAACTGGCCGAACCCACCAAGATCCCGGACCGGATCCGCGAGACCCTGGCGTCGGTCGGTCCGGACGAGGCCCACCCGCTCAACCTCTTCCGGGTCCACTGGTACAACGATCGAGCCCGAACGGGAATGTCGGACGTCCCCGAGCACGTGGTCCTGCCGAAGGCGCTGACCGGGGTCGACGCCCGGATCGTGGTGGCGTTCGGCGACCGGTTCCCGATGATCGCCGCCCACAAGGTCCTGGCGGCGTACGGCTGCCTGGCTCCACGGGTGATCACCGGGCAGTTCGATCCGGTGGCGAACAAGGCCATCTGGCCCTCGACCGGGAACTACTGCCGTGGCGGCGTGGCCATCTCCCGGATCATGGGCTGCCGGGGCGTGGCCGTCCTGCCCGAGGGGATGAGCCGGGAGCGGTTCGAATGGCTGGAACGGTGGGTGGCCGACCCCTCCGACATCATCAGGACGCCGGGCACCGAGAGCAACGTCAAGGAGATCTACGACGAGTGCGCCCGGCTGTCCGAGGACCCCGCGAACGTGATCTTCAACCAGTTCTCCGAGTTCGGGAACCACCTCGCCCACTACCTGTGCACGGGACGGGCGCTGGAGCGCGTGTTCGACTCGATGCGCGCCGGCGAGCCCGGGCTTCGGCTCCGCGGGTTCGTCTCGGCGTCGGGGTCGGCGGGGACGCTGGGAGCCGGTGACTACCTGAATGACCAGCACGGAGCGCTGATCGTGGCGGTGGAGGCCCTGGAGTGCCCGACCATGCTGTACAACGGGTTCGGCGAGCACAACATCCAGGGCATCGGGGACAAGCACATCCCGTTCATCCACAACGTGATGAACACCGACATCGCCACCGCCGTCTCGGACGTGGCCACCGACCGGATCGGGGTGCTGTTCGCAAGCGACGCCGGCCGTCGCTACCTCCACGAGCGCCGCGGTGTGCCGGCAGAGGTGATCGGCGCCCTGTCCTCCATGGGCTTCTCCTCGATCTGCAACGTGGTCGCAGCGATCAAGACGGCGAAGTACCACGGCATGGGCGCCGGCGACGTCATCGTGACGGTGGCCACCGACGGCGCCGCGATGTACGGGACCGAGCACCGCCGGATCGAGGCTCGCGACTTCCCCGGCGGGTTCGACGAGGTGAGCGCGGGCGAGGTGTTCGGGCAGCACCTGCTGGGTGCCTCGACCGACAACCTGCTGGAGCTCACGCAGCGCGACCGCGAGCGCATCTTCAACCTGGGCTACTACACCTGGGTGGAGCAGCAGGGCGTGCCGCTGGAGGAGTTCGAGGCCCGCCGGGCGCAGTCCTTCTGGCGCGAGATGCGCGAGATCGTGCCGGTATGGGACCGCATGATCGAGGAGTTCAACGCCCGAACGGGAGTGCTGGAGTCGCTGTGACCGCCCCGATGCGGCTGGCGTGCTCGGGGTGCGGCTGGGCCCCGCCGGCGAACGAGCCGTTCCCCTTCCACTGCGCGAACGCGGGGTCCGGCGACGACGTCGACCACGTGATCGCCCGGGTGCTCGATCCGGGGCAGATCGCGTGGCCGTCCGGCACGGAGTCCAACCCGTTCATCCGGTACCGGACGCTGTCCTGGTCCCATCATGTGGCCGTCACCCACGGCCTGACCGACGCCGAGTACGTGGAGCTGGTGGAGCGACTGGACAAGGAGGTCGAGTCCGTCGACGGCCGGGGGTTCACGGTGACCCCGTTCGGCCGGGCGGACGAGCTGAGCACCCGTCTGGGGTCCGCCGGCGACGGGGGGGTGTGGGTGAAGGACGAGACCGGGAACGTCTCGGGCTCGCACAAGGCCCGCCACCTGATGGGCCTGGCCATCCACCTGGAGGTGGTGGAGCGCGTGGGTCTCGCGCCGACGGAGGACAGACGGCTGGCCATCGCCAGCTGTGGGAACGCCGCGCTGGCCGCGGCGGTGGTGGCCCGGGCGGCGGATCGCCCGCTGGACGTGTTCGTGCCGACCTGGGCCGACCCGCCGATCCTGCGAAGGCTCGAGGCGCTCGGCGCATCGATCAAGGTCTGTGAGCGTGAGCCCGGTGTCGCCGGCGATCCGACCTATCACGCGCTGCAGCGGGCCATCCGGGACGGCGCCATCCCGTTCACCTGCCAGGGCAACGAGAACGGCCTGGCCATCGAGGGCGGCAAGACCATCGCCTACGAGATGGCGTCCCAGCTCGCGGACGAAGGAGTGGACCTGCATGCGCTTTTCGTCCAGGTGGGTGGGGGCGCGCTGGCCAGCTCCATCGTCCAGGGATTGGCCGACGCGGTCACGCTGGGTTCGATGCCGCGCTCGCCCAGGATCCACACGGTGCAGACCCTGGGCGGGTTCCCGCTGAAGCGCGCCCACGACCGCCTGCGCGAACGGATCGGCGAGGACGGGAGGTTCGACGCGGCGCGGGTCCAGGAGGAACTCGCGTACGCCGCGCGCCATCGCTCGGAGTTCATGTGGCCGTGGGAGGAGGAGCCGAAGAGCATCGCGCACGGCATCCTGGACGACGAGACCTACGACTGGTTGGCCGTGGTCGGCGGCATGCTCGAGACGGGTGGCCAACCCATCGTGGTCGACGAGCGGACCCTGGGCGAGGCGAACGAGCTGGGGCGGACCGCCACCGAGATCGACGTGGATCACACCGGAACCTCGGGACTGGCCGGCCTGCTCGAGCTACGGAAGGCGGCTGCATCCACTGGACACGAACGCGTCGCGGTGCTGTTCACCGGACGCCGGCGGGAGGACGAAGGAGGGGGTTCGAGATGAGGAGCTTCGCCGGACGGGACATCCTGTCCCTCAGGGATTTCGAGCGCGACGAGTACTTCCAGGTCTTCGACGTCTGCGAGCGGCTGAAGCACTACGCCGCCGATCGTCAGAACGCGGACCTGTTGACCGGCAAGACGCTCCTGACGGCGTTCTACCAGCCGAGCACGCGGACCCGGCTGGCCACAGAGGCGGCCATGCATCGGCTGGGCGGGCATGTCCTGGGGTTCAGCGACGCGAAGATGACCCGAGCCGGCGACTTCTACCAGGAGTCGATCAAGGATACGGTCCACATGCTGGAGTACTACGGCGACGTCATCGCCATGCGTCACTTCCAGCAGGGCGCGCCGCACGAGGCCGCCGAGTGGGCCAGCGTGCCGGTCATCAACTGCGGCGACGGCTGGGGCGAGCATCCCACCCAGGTCCTCACCGACCTCTACACGATCTGGAAGGAGAAGGGTCGGCTGGACGGCCTGTCGATCCTGTGCGTCGGTGACATGCGCATGCGCACAATGCACTCGATCCTGCTGGCCGCCTCGCAGTTCGACCTGCGGATGTTCGTGGTCTCGCCGAAGGAGATGTCGCTCCTCGACGACTTCAAGAAGGAGCTGGACGAGAGGAGCGTCCGGTACGAGGAGGCAGCCTCGGTCCACGACGTCCTGGCCGAGTCCGACGTGATCTACATGGAACCGGTGGTCCAGGCCGACTACACGAAGTCACGCGACGAGCGTGGCGCCGACGTCGGGCGCACGCCGGCCGAGTATCAGATCACCCGGCAGGTCCTGATGGACAAGGCCAAGAGCGACGCCATCGTGCTGCACTCGCTGCCCCGGATGGACGAGCTGACCCCCGACGTGGACGCCACCCGACATGCACGGTACTGGTTCGAGGCGTTCAATGGCGTGGTGATGCGCATGGCCCTGATCGCGCTTGTGCTCGGCGCGGTCGAGTAGCCGGGTCGGGCCTCCCACAGGGCGCAGCGTTCGTCGAGTAGCATCGGGCCCCCCTCCCCTCTTCCCCAGGAGGCAGGCATGGCGAAGCGCACGGCGGTCGTGGCGATCGGCGGGAACTCGCTGATCAGGGATCGCATGCACCAGACGGTTCGAGACCAGTACATCGCGGCCGGCGAGACGTGCTGGCACATCGCCACGATGATCAAGGACGGCTGGGACGTCGCCATCACCCACGGCAACGGGCCCCAGGTGGGGTTCATCCTGCGGCGCTCGGAACTGGCCGCCCGCGAGTTGCACGAGGTTCCTCTGGACGTGGCCGGGGCCGACACGCAGGGGGCGATCGGGTACGCCCTGCAGCAGAACCTGTACAACGACTTCCACCGGCTGGGGATCGACAAGGAGGCGGTCACGGTGGTCACCCAGGTCGAGGTGGCGGCCGACGACCCCGCCTTCCAGTCGCCGACCAAGCCCATCGGGTCCTACATGGACGAGGCCGAGGCCTCGCGCCGCCGGGAGGAGGAACGGTGGGATGTCGTGGAGGACGCCGGTCGGGGGTGGCGGCGCGTGGTCGCGTCGCCCAAGCCCATCCGGATCGTCGAGGTCGACGCCATCACGCGGTTGCTGGGCCAGGGCTTCGTGGTGATCGGGGTCGGGGGCGGAGGGATCCCGGTGGTAGCCGACGGTGAGGGGAACCTGAAGGGCGTGGCGGCGGTGATCGACAAGGACTTCGCGTCGTCGCTGCTGGCCTCGACCATCGAGGCGGACCTGTTCATCATCTCGACGGCGGTGGAGAAGGTGGCGCTGAGCTTCGGCACGCCGGAGCAGCAGTGGGTGGACC
>JBKPBM010000248.1:0-3296 GCA_046744325.1 Actinomycetota bacterium
GTATAAGAGACAGGATGTCCACGTGAGGAATCGGGTTCGGATCCGGATCTGACGACCCGGCTCGATGCTTGCTGGACCCGGGCCGCGGTCTGTCACCCTCGTCACGAACTCTGCTTTCCGAACTCCTTCCTCCACTCCGGCCGGATCACGGCGTACATGGCCCCGTCAGCGCGGCTGCCGTCGCTCAAGGAACCGAACGCGTGCATGATCCCCTCGAGGCGGAAGCCCAGGCGCTGGAGCACAGCGCGCATCTCCGTGTTACCCGCTTCAGTGCCAGCCTGTATCCGTTCCGCCCCGGCCACTTCGAACAGCCACGTGGTCAACGACTCAACCGCGTCCCGCCCGGACCCCTTGCCGCGGTCCTGCTGGCGAAACACCACAACGCCGATCTCGAACACGCCCGCAGGGAGTGTCTGCTTGGGGCTGGTTCGGGCCTGGATGAGACCGACAAGCCGGCCCCTGCGCTCGATGGCCAGGTCGAGACACCCTCGCCAGAGCCTCCCGGAACGTTCGATCCGCTTACGGAACCCCTCCGAGGCCGTGGGGCGCCAATCCTCTGGTCTGGTGCGGGGATGGGCCGATTCATCCTGGAGGGCCAACCCCTGCCACGCGTCGTCGGCCTCCTCCGGAGCGAACGGTCGGAGCCGGACCAACTGTCCTCGGAGTTCCCTTACCTCCTGAACACGGCCCCTCACGTTTCCATCAGCCCCGGTGGCACGTCGATGCCCCGCATTCATGAGCCCCTTGTATCTCGAGTTCTTGGGCGTCGTGTCCTCTGCTGCGGCCCCTTGTCGCCTACCGGCTTCTCCGGCGCAGGCAGGAGGACCGTGTAGAGCAAGCGCCGGCGGCGCCCCTTGCCCGGAGCGTTGGCGAGCCGGGGCTGGGCGATGGTGCGGAGGTCCCGGAGGAAGTCGGCGAACTCAGGGTCGGTGAGCCACATGGCCGCCATCTGATAGACGGCGCCGTCCCGGATCGGGTCCGGGGGACCGGCGGCCAGGTAGCGATCGAAATCGGCCAGCAGCCCGGCGATGTAGGCCATGAACGCTTGGGCGTGCTGATCGGCGGTCATGGCCGCGATCTCGCCCGGTTGGATCTGCGCGGCGAGGAGCCGAAGGGTGTAGGTGCGCTCGACCGCGCCGCGCACCCGGCGCTCCGCGACGACCTGCAGGACCCCGGCCTTGGTGAGGAGAGCGACGTGGCGATAGAGGCTTCCGGCGGGCACGTCGTCGAGCTCGGCGGCGAGCTGGGAGGTGGTCAGCGCCCGGTCGCCCAGGAACGCCTTGAGGATGCGTAGCCGCACCGGGTGCAGCAGGAGATCCGCTCTTGCCATGCGGGCTAGCCTAGCGGAACGCTCACAAGGGTGCTAACGTTCACATCTATGAGATCGATGGGCGGTGAGGAGGCAGAGATGGCAGGCATTTGGGTCTATCCAGGGTGTGCTCGATGAATGCGGGGTTCGGCCCAATTCTCGTCCTTCTGGTGGCCGTCGGCTTCGAGGTGTTCTGTCTGGTTGACCTGGCCCGGGCCGAAGAGGTGCGCTACCTGCCCAAGTGGGGTTGGCTGATCGTCTCGCTCGTCTCGATCCCCCTGGGCGGCATCATCTACCTGGTCGTCGGCAGGGTCCGCTGAGCGCGCTGCGGACAGTCGGGCTAGCCAAGTCCTACGGCCCGCTGATGGCGCTTCGGAGCGTGGACCTCGACGTGCCCACCGGCTCGCTCTATGGGCTGATCGGGCCGAACGGCTCGGGCAAGACCACCTTGCTTGAGATTCTCGCCGGCCTCCGTCACCCGAGCGCCGGGGAGGTTCAACTTGGCGTTTCGCGGGGCGCGATCTCGTACTGTCCCGACGTCGCCGAGTTCGAACCGTGGCTGAGCGCGCTCGAGCTCCTCCAGGTCGCCCTTGGGCTGCTCGGACGGCGCCGGCCCTGCCAAGAGCTGGAGCAGATCCTCGACCGGGTCGGCCTGGCGGAGGTGGCCCGTCGCCGGGTGGGCGGGTTCTCCCGGGGGATGACCACCCGGCTCAACATCGCCGCCGCCCTGGTCGCCGAACCGGAGGTGCTCCTCATCGACGAGCCCGCCACTGCATTGGACCCCGCTGGGCGCGGCGAGGTGCTCAGCCTCCTCGCCTCACTCGCGCCCCCCACGACCGTCGTGCTCTCCAGCCAAGACCTCTGCGAGGTGGAGGCAATCTGCGGTCACGTCGGGATCCTGGCCAACGGCAGCCTTCTCTACCAGGGCCCGCTCGCCGATCTGCTCGCCGGCGCAGCGAGGTCCCGGTGGCAGGTGGTGGTCCGCCCACCATCGGAGCCGATCATCGCGGCCCTCGGCGCCACGTCGTGGGTGTCCTCGGTCGAAGAGCTCGCTCCTGGCGAGCTCGAGTTCTCCGCGCCCGATCCCGGCGACGTCGAGGCGAACCTGGCCGGCGTGCTCGCCGCCTGCGGCGCCAGGGTGGTTTCGATATCACCGGTGCGACCGAGCCTCGAGGAGGTCTTCCTTGCGCTCACCGTCAGGCCCGCCGGCCAAGGGGCAGGCCGGCGATGAACCGCTGGCGTCTGGAGGCCTTGCGGCTGTGGCGCACCCGGCGCCTCGTCGCCTTGGCCGCCCCATTCGTCCTCCTGGGGCTCGGCATCCCGATCCTCACCCATAACCTCCCAGAGCTGGCGAAGCACGCCTCCGGCGGCGTGCGGGTGATCGCGCCCCTACCGACCCCGGCCGATGCACTTGCTGGCTTCGGCGCGAACGCAGCCCAGCTCGGCACGCTGGTGATCGTCGTGGTCGCGGCGGCGAGCCTCACCATCGATGCGCGCCCAGCGCTTGCGGCCTTCTATCGCAGCAGAGTGGGACGCCCGTCCCTCCTGGTCCTGCCCCGCTACGTCGCGGTCTCGCTGTCCGCGACGCTCGCACTCGGGCTCGGGGTCCTCTGTGCCTGGTACGAGACCGATGCACTGATTGGCCCGTTGCGGCCAGGCGCGCTCGTCGCCGGGTATGGGCTCGAGGTTTTGTGGGTGTGTTTCTGCGTCAGCATCGTCGCCGCATGGGCGAGCATCGTTCGCGGTGTCCCTGCCGTCGCCGGGGCGAGCCTCGCCAGCCTTCTGGGCCTCGTGTTCCTGAGCAGTATCCACGCGCTCTCGTCCTGGTCGCCCTCAGCGCTGGCGGCGAGCGTGGCGGACCTAGTGCGACCGCGAAATCTCGGCGTCACTTGGCACGCCTTGGCCGTCACCACGGCGGGAACCGTGGTCCTCGTCACCCTCTCGGCCTGGCGTCTCGCACGGCGGGGGAGCTAGCAGGGGCTCGCAG
>JBKPBM010000226.1:0-2654 GCA_046744325.1 Actinomycetota bacterium
CCTGTCCCCACGTCGTGGAGCTGCTGGCGATGCCGTGCACCAGGACGACCGTGGGGCCCGATCCGGCCTGGACGAATCCGATGTCCTGGCCGTGGATCTGGATGCGCTGCAGTTCCACGTTACCCGTCCTTCCAAATGAGAGTTCGTGGCGAGGATAGGCCTTCCCGTGGGCCCGCCGAGATCCGCAGGTCCCGAACGCGGCGGGTTTGTTCTCTTGGCGTCGGCGACGGCGCCGACCCCCCGTGGCTTGCTCGTCGAGTGCTCCTCGTGTCAGTCCGTGACTGCGGTGTCGCTGGTCGGGCTGGCCAGGGCCGCGTTGCGGATCTCCTTCCACTCCCCCTGCTCAAGGTGCGCTATCCGTCCCTGATGCGCTGTCCCGCCTGCGGCCGCCGAACCTGGGTTCGTCTCACGCGCCGGGCCACACCAGCCGCAATCGGAAGAGGTCACCTCGATCACTCCGGTGGTAACGTTGTGCCCCAGCCACCGGCAGGTGGCCCGACCCGTGAGGAGGTGACCGATGACCGTGAGCTCGGTGGTCGTCGCGTCGCGTCCCGGTTCGGGTCGTTCTGCAGCTGCCTGATTCACCCACGCAACTCCCCCTCACCGGACGCGACGGCGTTCACCCACCGTCTTCGTCCTTGAGGAGTTTGCGATGTCACGCGATCAACGCCGCGGCGGCCGACGCCACGGTCCTGAATCCTTCCGATGCCGGCGATGCGGGCTCGACGTCTCGATGCTCGCGCTGGGGACCGCACACCGGAACCACTGCCCGAACTGCCTGTGGAGCCGTCATCTCGACGACGACGTCCCAGGCGACCGTGCGGCCGAGTGCGGCTCGGCCATGGAGCCGATCGCCATCTGCGTGCGCGGCGACGGGGAGTGGGTCCTCATCCACCGCTGCACGGGGTGCGACGAGCTGCACTTGAACCGCACGGCCGGGGACGACAACCCGTTGATGCTGATGAGGTTGGCCGTGCGGCCGCTGGCCCAGCCGCCGTTCCCCCTCGAACGGTTCGCCCAGCTCTGAAGGAGACCTCGGGTGACGGTCGTGGGCGGACATGAGGTTCGGCCGTCCCGGTGGTCGCGGATGACGTCGCCATCCGGCACCGCGTCCCCCAGACCAGGAAAGCGATGACGAACAGCCATCCATCGCTTCGCCGCGCAGCACCCCACCACCGTATGGTTGGGGGATGCCGAATCGGACGGAAATCCTCGACGTCGCTGGGCGCGAGGTGACCGTGACCAACCCGGACAAGGTCTTCTTTCCCCGAACGGGGCACACGAAGCTCGATCTGGTTCGGTACTACCTGGCCGTAGCGGAGGGCGCGGTGCGGGGCGTGGCCGGCCGGCCGATGGCGCTGAAGCGGTTCGTCAACGGGGCCGAGGGGGAGTTCTTCTTCCAGAAGCGAGCACCGGAATCGAGGCCCGACTGGGTGGAGGTGGTCGAGCTCTCGTTTCCCTCCGGCCGAACGGCGCGCGAGGTCGTTGTGAGGGACGCGGCCCAGCTCGCCTGGGTGATCAACCTGGGATGCATCGACCTGAATCCCCACCCGGTGCGCGCGGACGACCTCGACCATCCCGACGAGCTGCGGGTGGACCTTGATCCCGTGCCCGGCGTCGAGTGGGCCCAGATCCTCGATGTGGCCATGGTGACCAAGGAGGCGCTGGAGGACATGGGCCTGGTCGGGTGGCCCAAGACCTCAGGGTCGCGTGGCTTCCACATCTACGCCCGGATCGAGCGGAGGTGGACCTTCCCCGAGGTCCGCAGGGCCGCCCTCGCGCTCGCCAGGGAAGTGGAACGGCGCGTCCCCGACCTGGCCACCGCGGCGTGGTGGAAGGAGGAGCGCCACGGGGTGTTCCTCGACTACAACCAGAACGCGAAGGACCGCACGGTCGCCGCGGCCTACTCGGTTCGCCCCACGGCGGACGCTCGTGTGTCGGCCCCGCTGGCGTGGGATGAGGTGCCCGACTGCGATCCCGCGACGTTCACTGTGGCCACCGTCCCGAAGCGCTTCGCCTCCATCGGGGATCCGCACGACGGCATCGACCGGGCGGTCGGCTCGTTGGACGTGCTGCTGGACCTGTCGGCGGCGCACGAGGAGGCGGGGTTCGGGGACGCGCCGTGGCCGCCCCAGTACGCCAAGCAACCCGGGGAGCCTCCCCGGGTCCAGCCGTCGAAGCGGAGGATGGCCACCGGCGTGCGGATCCCCGAGGGGACCGTGCCCCCACCCGCGCCGGGGAAACGGGCCGGTCCCACCGGCCGACGCCGGACCTCGATGCCCCTGATCGAGATCGCCCGGGCGGCCACGGAGGCCGAGGCCAGGGAGGGGCTGGAGCGATGGAGGGCCCGGCATCCCGGCGTGTTCGAACGGCTGGGCCCGGCGGACATCATGGTGGACTCGATGCGTGGCCGGAGCACGACGTGGACCAGGATCCGGCTCAACCTCCGCAACGTCCCCGAGGCCGAGCGTCCTTCCCAGGAGGAACTCGAGGTCGACTACGACCCCTGGGAGGGCGTCGCGTGGCCCGGCCGGCCTGGTTCCCCCTAGCCCTCTGAGCCGGCCTGGAGCTCCGTCCGAAGCTGGCCAGGCGTCAGGCTCTCGACCCTCGCCCGGAGATCGATGTAGAGCACCACGCTGACCAGCGCGGAGAAC
>JBKPBM010000104.1:0-8574 GCA_046744325.1 Actinomycetota bacterium
CTCGTCGTCACTCAACCGCGTTAACCGGTTGAGGGGAAGCCGGCCGTCCGCGACGTGGAGGGCCAGATCACGGATCGATGCGGTCTTCGCCCGGGACAGGCCAGCCGAGCGCACTCGCTCTTCCGGCATCGCCAGGACCGCCCCTGCGGTGAACGACCCATCGAACAGCGCGATGAACCGGCCATAGATCGCGGTCGCGGCCGCGCCCGCAAGTTGCTGGTACACGATGGCCCGGGCCAGTGCGCTGAACGCATCGGGCTGGCGGCGGCCCCGCAGCCGTACCGGTCCCGCTCGTTCGGCGACGGCAGCGAACGACGAGTCGCGGCGCACCACCTCTGCCGTGGCGTCGGCGAGGCTCGTCCTGGGCATGGCGGACAGGGTAGCGGCCGCAACGCCTGATCGGCCGGGCCGGTCCCCTAGACTCGGTGCCCATGGGAGCCCTCTCCACACACGAACACCCCTCCGAGATGCCCACGGCGTACGATCCCGCGGCCGCGGAGGGTCGTTGGTACGAGGAGTGGGAACGCCGGGGCTACTTCCATGCCCGGCCGAACCCCGACCGCAAGCCCTTCTGCATCGTGCTCCCGCCCCCCAACGTCACCGGCGCCCTGCACATCGGCCACGCCCTGGACCACACCCTGCAGGATGTGGTCATCCGGCGAAAGCGCATGCAGGGGTTCGAGACCCTATGGCTCCCGGGCACCGACCACGCCGGGATCGCCACCCAGGTCGTTGTGGAGCGAGCCCTGGCGGCCGAGGGCATCGACCGGCGGGAGATCGGCCGCGAGGCGTTCGTCGAACGAGTGTGGCAGTGGAAGGAGCAGTTCGGCGGCCGGATCGTCCAGCAGATGCGGGCCCTGGGCAGCTCCTGCGATTGGGAGCGCCTGCGCTTCACCATGGACGAGGGGCTGGCCCACGCGGTTCGGGTGGCCTTCGTGCGCATGTACGAGGCCGGCCTGATCTACCGTGGCGAGCGGATCATCAACTGGTGCCCCCGGGATGAGACCGCCCTCTCCGACTCAGAGGTCGAGCACGAGGACGTCGCGGGCGAGCTGGCCACCTTCCGCTACGACATGGCCGGCGACGACGGTCACATCGACGTGGCCACCACCCGCATCGAGACCATGCTGGGAGACACGGGCGTCGCGGTCCACCCCGGCGACGAGCGCTACGCCGGGCTGGTCGGCAAGGAGGTCGTCCACCCCTTCGACGGCCGCAGGCTCCCGATCGTCTCCGACATGGCAGTCGACCCTTCGTTCGGCACGGGCGCCATCAAGGTCACACCGGCCCACGACCCCACCGACTTCGAGATCGGTCGCCACCACGATCTCGCCGCGATGAACGTCCTGACCGCCGACGCGCGCATCTCCGACGCCGCACTGGAGGAGTTCCGCGGAATGGACCGCTACGCCGCGCGGTCCAAAGTGCTGGAACGCCTGCGGGAGATGGGCCGGGTCATCGCCGAGGAACGCCCCTTCGTCCACGCCGTCGGGCACTGCTACCGCTGCCATACGGAGATCGAACCCTGGCTGGGCGGCAAGCAGTGGTTCGTGGCGGTGGACCGCCTGAAGGGCCCGGCGAAGGAGGCCGCGGTGGACGGCCGGATCACGTTCTGGCCCGGGCGGTGGGGCGACAACTACACGCAGTGGCTGGACGGGTTGCGTGACTGGAACATCTCGCGCCAGCTCTGGTGGGGCCACCGGATCCCGGTGTGGTACTGCCCGGGCGGCCACCAGTTCGCGTCGGTCGAGGATCCGACAACGTGCCCCGAGTGCGGCAGTACCGACATCGAGCAGGACGCCGACGTCCTGGACACCTGGTTCTCCTCGCAACTCTGGCCGTTCTCCACGCTGGGCTGGCCGGAGCGGACGGACGACCTGCTGTACTTCTACCCGACCTCCGTGCTGGTCACCGGCTACGAGATCCTCTACCTCTGGGTGGCCCGCATGGTCATGAGCGGGATGTTCCTGATGGGTGACGTCCCGTTCCACAACGTCCTGATCCACGGCCTGGTGCGCGATCCCCAGGGCCGAAAGATGTCGAAGTCGCTGGGCAACGTGATCGACCCTCTCGAGGTGGTCGAGCGCCACGGGGCGGACGCCCTGAGGTTCGCCCTGGTCCGCCAGGCCACCGGGGGACAGGAGATCCCCCTGGGGCTGGAGTACATCGAGGCGGCCCGTCGGTTCGCCAACAAGGTCTGGAACGCCTCGCGCCTGGTGCTCTCCACGAGGGGTGAGGGATCCGGGCCCCCGCAGCTGCCCCCCGACGATCGGTGGACGCTCGCCAACCGGTGGCTCCTATCGCGTCACGCTGCCTGCGTCGAGGAGGTGGACCTCGCCCTCGAGGAGTTCCGCTTCTCCGACGCCGCACAGGCTCTCTACGCGTTCGTGTGGTCCGAGCTGTGCGACTGGGGCCTGGAGGCGGCCAAGGACCGCCTCTACGAGGGCTCCGAGCAGGAGCGGGCGGACGCGTCCGACGTGCTGTCGTGGGTCCTGGAGCGTGCCCTGCGCCTGCTGCACCCCATGATGCCGTTCGTCGCCGAGGAGCTGTGGCAGCGCTTCGGGGTGGGGGAGTCGGTGATGGTGGCGCCGTGGCCCGAACCACGTCCCGAGCATCGCGACCATCGGGCCGAGGAGCGGTTCGGGTTCGCCATCGAGCTCGTCTCGGCGATCCGGCGGTTCCGGAAGGCCCACGGCCTCCGCGACGCTCTTCCGCTGACCGCGCGGGTCGTGCTGAGGGGTGTGCATCGCGATGTGGTCGAGGAGCTCGGCACCGAGATCCGACGGCTGGCGAACGTGTCCAACCTGGAGCTCGCGGAGGAGGCGGGCGACGCAACGGGCCGCGCCCGCGTAATGGCCGGGGATGCCCAGGTGCTGATCCCGCTGGCGGAGGTGCTCGATCCCGAGGTCGAGCGTGATCGCCTCGGGAAGCGACTCCGGGCCGTCGAAGCCGACGTCGCTCGTGCGGAGGCGAAGCTGGCCGGGGCGGGCTTCACCGAGAAGGCTCCGGCGCCCGTCGTGGCCAAGGAGCGCGCGAAGCTCGACGGCCTCAGGTCGGAGGCGGCCTCGCTTGCCGCCCAGCTCGAGGAGCTGAGCTGATCCGCGCCGTCCCCTGGGGCCGCTGGTGAACTTCGCCGACGCGCTTCACGACCTGGACGGGCGACAACCCGAATCCATGCCCGCGCCCAGCCTGGATCGCATCCGCGCCCTGGCCGAGCTCCTGGACGATCCCGAGCTGACCTACCCCTCCATCCACATCACCGGAACGAACGGGAAGACCACCACCGCCCGGATGGTCACGGCCTTCGGCTGCGCCCACGGGCTGGCCACGGGCACCTACGTCTCGCCTCACGTCACCTCGATCACCGAGCGGATCTCGGTGTGCGGGCGAGACGTGTCCGAGGACGAGTTCGCCGAGGAGTACGAGCGCCTCATGCCCTACCGCGACCGCGTCGACGCTAGGGTCGGGCGCGTCACGTACTTCGAGATGCTGACCGCCATGGCCTACCTGTGGTTCGCCGACAGGCCGGTCGGCTTGGGGGTGTTCGAGGTCGGGATGGGGGGCGCGTGGGACGCCACCAACCTGATCCGGGGCGATGTCGCGGTGATCTGTCCGGTGGGTCTGGACCACGTGAAGTTCCTCGGCCCGACCATCGCCGACATCGCCACCGAGAAGGCGGGGATCATCAAGGAAGGCAGCGTGGCCGTCGTCCGCGAGCAGCGCCCCGAGGCGATCGAGGTGATCCAGGCTCGGTGCCGGGACGTGCGCGCCACGCTGCTGATGGAGGGGTTCGACTTCGAGCTGGCCACCCGAACCAGGGGAGTCGGCGGTCAGTCGCTGACCGTCCGAGGGATCCATGGCACTTACGAGGAGCTGTTCCTCCCGCTGTTCGGCGTGGAGCTCGGCCGGAACGCGGCCGCCGCGCTGGTGGCGTGCGAGGCGCTCCTGGGCCGGCCGCTGGACGAGAACCTGGTCCGGGTGGCGATGGCGGCGGTCCGGTCACCGGGCCGGGTCGAGGTGGCCCGGCGCGGTCCCGTCGTCGTCCTCGACGGCGCCCACAACGCCGACGCGGCACAGGCGCTCGCGGACACGCTTCGCGCCGATTTCCGGTGGGGGCAGCTCCATCTGGTGGTCGGCGTGTTCGCCGACAAGGACCTGGCGGAGGTGCTGCGGCCTCTGGTGTCGCTGGCGAGCCACGTGTACGCCTGCCGGAACCACAGCCCGCGGTCGGCCCCGACCGGAGCCGTGGCCGACGCGGCGCGGGCGCTGGGGGCCGGCAGGGTCTCGGAATCCGGCACCGTGCGGGAGGCGCTGGCCGAGGCGCTGGCGGAGGCCCGAGAGGACGACCTCGTCCTGGTGACGGGCTCTTTCTATACTGTCGGCGACGCCCGGCCCCTGGTGGTGGGCGCATGAGCCCGATCGAAGCCCGTTCGTCCACGAGGGGTGCGCGCATGGCCGCCGGTGAACAGTCGACGCTCCTGATCGTGAAGCCCGACGCCGTCCGACGGGGGCTGATCGGCGAGATCCTCTCCCGTGTGGAGCGCAAGGGGCTTCGGATCGAGGCCATGCGGATGATCCGGATCGACCGCGAGCTGGCCGAGCGCCATTACGCCGAGCACACCGAGAAGCCGTTCTTCGGCGAGCTGGTCGACTTCATCACCAGCGGGGACGTCGTGGTGGCGAAAGTGACTGGGAGAGAGGCGGTCTTGGTGCTGAGGGCGCTGATGGGTGCAACCGATCCGGCGAAGTCCCCCACCGGAACCATCCGCGGAGACCTGGGGATCGAGATCACCGAGAACCTGGTGCACGGCAGCGATTCGCCCGAGTCGGCCGTTCGCGAGCTGGCGCTGTTCTTCTCGGAATAGGCGCCGTCCGCGGCTCAGAGCTGGAACGAATCGATGATGGTGGTGGCCACGGGCAGCATCGCCCTGTATCGGCTCGGCTGGGCGGCGTACGTCACCGAGTAGGCCCGTCCCTGCTGGACCAGCCACACCGACTCCCATTGGAGCTGCACCCCGTTCGCCTCGCCCCGATAGACGACGCGCCAGGCGGGGCGTTCGGCGAGCGTGGCAGGGCCGGAGGAGACCAACCGGAAGCCGGCGATGGCGTCCCGCGCCCGGGTCAGCGACGTGGCGGTGAACTGTCCCAGCGACACCCCGGGATTGGGCAGGTCCTCGGCGGCGACGCTCACGTTCTCCTGATACGGATCGTCCGCCGACTCGGGGGCCGATGCGACGGTCACCACGCCCCCTCCCACGCCGACCAGCTCGGACCAGTCGGGCGGATAGGAGATCCGGAACCCCCAGGCTGCGTCGCGGTAGGTGAGATAGCCGGAGGGCGCGCTCGCGGTCCTACTCGCACCACCACAGGCCGCGGCGATCAGGCCGCAGCTCGCGATGGCGGGGGCGAGAAGGCGCCGCCTCACCGCCACGGTCCTCCGGGGCCCTCAGCCCTCCCAGCGGCGCATGGCCACCGACGCGTTCTGGCCGCCGAAGCCGAACGAGTTCGACAGGGCCAGCCGGACCTCGGACCGGCGGGCCTCGTTCGGCACGTAGTCGAGGTCGCACTCATCGTCCGGGTGCTCGTAGTTGATGGTGGGCGGGATGCACCCCTCGTGCACCGCGAGCGCGGCCACGCCCGCCTCGACGGCCCCGGCCGCCCCCAGCATGTGGCCGGTCATCGACTTCGTCGAGGACACGGCGAGGCGGTACGCGTGGTCTCCGAACACCTTCTTGGTCGCCCGGGTCTCGGCCGCGTCGTTGAGCGGCGTCGACGTCCCGTGGGCGTTGATGTATCCGACGGCCTCGGGGGGCTCGCCGGCGTCCACCAGACAGGCCTGCATGGCCAGGATGGCTCCAACGCCCTCGGGCTCCGGGGCCGTGATGTGGTAGGCGTCCGCCGACGCGCCGAAGCCCGCGACCTCGGCGTAGATGCGGGCCCCGCGGGCCACGGCCTGCTCGGCCTCTTCCAGGACCAGCGCGGCGGCTCCCTCCGACAGGACGAACCCGTCCCGGTCGCGGTCGAAGGGACGACTGGCCTTGGCCGGGTCCGGATTGCGCGACAGCGCCTGCATCTGGGCGAACCCCGCGATGGTCAGGCCCAGCACGGCGGCCTCCGTGCCGCCCGCGAGACACAGGTCGGCCAGCCCGTCCCGAACCGCCCGGTACGCCTCGCCCACCGCGTGCCCACCGGCCGCACACGCGGTGGTGATGCACTCGTTCGGGCCGGTGAACCCGAAGGCCATCGCCACGTGCCCCGCGGCGGCGTTCGGCATGAGCATGGGCACCATGAACGGGCTGACCCGGTCCGCGCCCCTGTCCAGGAACACCCTGTGCTGGGCGAGGAGGCTGGCCAGGCCCCCGATCCCCGTGGAGAAGAACACGCCGGTGCGGGACGGATCGACCGACGGCTCCCCGGCGTCCTGCCAGGCGAGCTTCGAGGCGGCGATGGCGAAGTGCGTGCACCGGTCGGTCCGCTTGACCTCCTTGGGCGTCATCCACTCCTGGGGGGCGAAGCCGATCACCTCTCCGGCGTTCTTGACCGGCAGGTTGGTGGCGTCGATGTTCCGGATGGGCCCGATCCCCGACCGACCGGCCAGCAGGCCCTCCCAGAGGGGCTGGACCCCGGTGGCCACCGGGGTGACCGGTCCGATGCCGGAGACCACGACGCGCCGGCGCGGCCTCATCGCGGTCGAGCTCATGGTGGCGTTCCTTCCGGGCGACCCACGGGGACGGGCCTCAGGCGGGGACCCCCAGCTTCTCGGCCACCAGGCTGATCGCCTGGCCGACGGTCTTGACGCCTTCCATCTCGTCCTCGGGGATGGTCACCCCGAACTCCTCCTCGAGGGCCAGCACCGCTTCGACCAGGTCCAGGGAATCCGCGTCCAGGTCCTCCTGGAACCGCGCCTCGGGGGTCACCTTGTCCTCGGGGACCGACAGGTTCTCCGCCAGGATGGTGCACACCTTCTCCGTGATCTCCGCTCTGTCCATGCTGATCGCTCCTTCCTTTCCCTTTCCTGATGTTCTCCGCGACCCGTGTCCTCGAACCGGCCGTCTGTCAGGCGGACAGGCCGCCGTCGACGGCGATCACCGCTCCGTTGACGTAGCTCGCCTCGGGTCCCGCCAGGAAGGCGATCACCGCGGCGATCTCCTCGGGCGTGCCGAAGCGCCGCGCGGGCGTCATCTCGATGTAGCGCTGGCGCACGTCGTCGCCGACGAAGTCGGTCATGCGGGTGTCGACGAACCCCGGGCATACGGCGTTCACGGTGATCCCCCGGCTTCCCACCTCCTTGGCCAGGGCCCGGGTCATCCCCACCAACCCGGCCTTGGACGCGGCGTAGGCGGCCTGCCCCGGATTGCCCATCAGGGCGGCCACCGACGCGACGTTGACGATCCGTCCCCACCGGGCCTTCAGCATCGCGGGCAGTGACCGGCGCGCACACAGGAACGCCCCGCGCAGGTTCGTGTCCACGGTGGTGTCCCAGGTGGCGGTGGGGTAACGGATGGCCAGCCCGTCCTTCGTGAACCCGGCGTTGTTGACCAGGACCCGCACCGGCCCGAGGTCTCCCTCGATCTCGGCGAAGGCCCGATCCACCGATGCCTCGTCCCGGACGTCGACGGCCACCGCCCTGGCCTGGCCTCCGTCGGCCTGGGCCTTCGCCGCCACCTCCCCCGTGGCCTGCGCGTCGCTCCGGTATCCGAGCGCCACCGCCAGTCCGTTCCGGGCCAGGGCCAGGGATACCGCCCGCCCGATCCCGCGGGTCGCCCCCGTGACCAGGGCGACGGTTCGATCCTCGCTCACGGGCCGGGCTCCGGAGCGGGGGCGGTCCACCGGATCAGGTTCGCCCCCCAGGCCATCCCGGCCCCGAAGGCCACCGACAGCACCACGTCGCCGGCATGCAGGCGACCCTTGCGCCACGCCCGGTCCATGGCGATGGGGATGGACGCGGCCGAGGTGTTGCCAACCTCGGCGATGTCCAGGAACACGCGCTCGGTGGGGATCCCCAGGCGCTTGCCGACCGAGGCGATGATCCGGGCGTTCGCCTGGTGGGCGATCACGGCGTCGACGTCGGCGGCGGTCATGCCGGCCTTCTCCAGCACGCTGGAGCACGCGCTGGACATGCCCACGACGGCCTGGCGGAACACGGCCTGCCCGTCTGCCATGTGGATCGTGTGCCCGGCCCCGGCCACTGTGTCCGGCGTGGCCGGCTGCTCCGATCCGCCGGCCGGGATCGTCAGGAGGTGGGCCTGCGTCCCGTCCATGGCCAGGAGCGAGTCGATCACTCCGGGTTCCTCGGACGCCTCCAGCAGGGCCGCGCCCGCCCCGTCCCCGAACAGCACGCAGGTCGTGCGATCCGCCATGTTCAGGACGCGGGACAGGACCTCGGCCCCGATCACCATCACCCGCTCCGCCGCCCCCGCCCTGATCTGGGCGGCGCCGAGGGACACGCCGTAGACGAACCCGGCGCACGCCGCGTTCAGGTCGAACGCCGGGCACGACATCCCCAGGCCGGCCTGGACCTGTCGCTTATACACATCTCCGAGCCCACGAGACATTGATACTGATCGCGGATGC
>JBKPBM010000264.1:0-3853 GCA_046744325.1 Actinomycetota bacterium
CGGGACCATCGTGCCCGCGGTGGTGACCCACGCCGACCTGGCCAGCCTGTGCGGAGGAAGCCGGGAGAACGTGACCCGGATCCTCTCGGAGTTCCAGAAGCGAGGGCTGGTGGTTCGGGACGGCCGGCGCTACGTGTTGAAGAGCGTGGCCGGGCTGCGGCGGCTGGCCCAGGTCTGAGCCCTCGAGCTGGCTCAGCCCTCGATGAACTCCTCGGCGAGGAGTCCCATGACGGTCGTGTCGTGGTACCGGCCGTCCATGAAGTGGAACCGGCGGAGCCGTCCCTCCTCGACGAAGCCCACCTTCTCGTACGAGCGCCTTCCCCGCGGGTTGTTCTCGTGGACGAACAGTCCCACGCGCTGCAGGTTCATCTCCCGGAACCCGAACCGGCACATCACGCGGACGGCGTCGGTGCCGTAGCCCTGGTCCCAGCGCGGCTCGGCGATCCAGATGCCGAGCATGGCCGAACGGTTGGCGCTGTGGTCGAGGTCCAGGCTGATCGCTCCGATCAGCTCCCCGGCCAGGGTCTCGATCACGAAGTAGACGGCGGAGTCGCTGGATCGGACCCGGTCCAGGAACTCGCGCGTGCCCGCTACCGGTGCCGGCCACCCCGGGCCGCCGAGGGTCCGACTGACGTTGGGGTTCCAGATCCCGGCGTTGATCGCCGCGACGTCGCCCTCCTCCACCGTGCGAAGGCGGACAAGCTTGCCCTCGAGCGGCGGGGCGATCCGCCGGAAGTCCTCGTGGACGTGCAGGTCGGACACGGCCACAGCATACGGCCGCGTGGACGGAGGCCCGAACCTACCCCCGCGTATAGTTTGGCGATCGATGTTGCATCCGCTGTTCACCGGGGATCACGAGGCCTTCCGCGCATCGGTCCGGTCGTTCGTGGAGGGCGAGCTCGCCCCGCACGCCCTCGAGTGGGAGCAGGAGGGCCACTTCCCGGACTGGGTGTTCAAGCGCATGGGCGACCTCGGGTTCCTGGGCGTGCGGTTCCCGGAGGACTACGGCGGGCATGGCGGTGACTGGGGCCACGCCATCGTGGTGGCCGAGGAGATGGCCCGGTGCGGCAGCGGCGGCGTGGGCATGGCCATCGCGGTGCAGAGCGAGATGGCCACGCCGCCGATCCTGAAGTTCGGCACCGAAGAGCAGAAGCAACGCTACCTGGCCCCGGCCATCCGTGGAGAGAAGGTCGCCTGCCTGGGCATCTCTGAGCCGAACGCGGGCTCGGACGTGGCCAGCATCGAGACCACGGCACGGCGCGACGAGGGGGGCCGGGGCTGGGTCATCAACGGCCGGAAGATCTTCATCACCAATGGGGTGCGGGCGGACTTCTGCCTGCTGGTCACCCGCAACGACCGCGAGGCCGGGCACGAGGGATTCACCCTGTTCCTGATCGACGCCGACACGCCGGGTTACTCGGTCTCGCGCAAGCTCGACAAGCTCGGTATGCGGTCATCGGACACGGCGGAGCTGGTGTTCGACGACGCCCGCGTCGGCGACGACGCCGTGCTGGGCCGGCCGGGCCAGGGGTTCGTCGAGATCATGTGGGAGCTGCAGGGCGAGCGCCTGATCGGGGTGGCGGGCTCGGTGGCGGGCGCGTGGCTGGTGTTCGAGAAGACCATCGAGTACGCGAAGGAGCGCCACGCGTTCGGGCAGCCCATCGGGTCGTTCCAGGCCAACCGGCACCGGTTCGCCACCATGGCCACCGAGCTCGAGGCCGCTCGCCAGCTCTGCTACGACACGGCGCTCGCCTGGGAGCGGGGCGAGTATCCGGTCCGGCAGATCTCGATGGCCAAGCTCTATGCGGGCCTGGTGGTGAACCGGGTGATGAACGAGTGTCTGCAGCTGTTCGGCGGCGCCGGGTACTCCATGGAGATCGGCATCGACCGGGCCTGGCGGGACGCGCGCCTGCTCAGGATCGGTGGAGGCACCGACGAGGTCATGCGCGAGGTCATCGCCAGGACCATGGGGCTGTAACCGTGGCCACGAGGTTCGACACCATCCCCCAGGCCGGTCTGTTCACCGCCGAGCACGAGGAGCTGCGCCAGGTCATCCGGCTGTTCGTGGAACGCGCCATCACGCCCCACGTCGAGGCGTGGGAACGGGAGGGCGACTTCCCCGTGCGTGACCTGTTCGCGCAGGCCGGCACGGTGGGGGTGTTCGGGGCCAAGGTCGAGCCCCGGTTCGGCGGCACCGGGCCGGACCTGGTCGCCGACGCGGTGATCACCGAGGAGCTGGCCCGGTGCGGGTCCGGTGGTGTCGCTGCAGCGCTCGGAGCCCACAAGGACCTCGGGCCCACCTACGTCCACGCCTTCGGGACGGAAGAGCAGAAGGAGCGCTGGCTGACCCCCGCCGTCGCGGGCACGACGATCGGTGCCCTGGCCGTGACCGAGCCCGACGCGGGCTCGGACGTGGCGGCGATCCGGACCCGCGCGGTGCGTGACCCATCCGGGGGCTGGCGCCTGTCGGGGACGAAGACGTTCATCACGAATGGCCCCATCGCGGACTTCGTGGTGGTGGCGGCGAAGACCGAACCCGACGCCGGGCACCGTGGGATCTCGCTGTTCGTGGTGGAGGCCGCCACGCCGGGGTTCGCCGCCAGGAGGATTGACACCGTCGGATGGAGGACGTCGCACACCGGTGAGCTCGTGTTCGACGACTGCCGGGTCGGCGACGACGCGCTCCTGGGCCAGGAGAACCGGGGCTTCCACCACATCATGGAGCGGTTCGGATGGGAGCGGATGGTGATGGCGCTCTCTGCGGTCGCCGCCGCCCAGCGGACCCTGGACCTGGCCATTGCGTATGCCCGGGACCGGCACGCGTTCGGCCGGCCGGTGGCGAGGTTCCAGGTGTGGCGGCACCGCTTCGCGGACCTGGCCACCGAGATCGAAGCGGCCCGGTCCCTTTCCCACCACGCCCTTCGGATGCTGGTCGCCGGCGAGGACGCCACCCGAGAGGTGTCGATGGCCAAGTGGTTCGCCACGGAACTGGACTGGCGGGTGGCCGACGAGGCGCTCCAGGTGCACGGGGGCTACGGGTACATGATGGAGTTCCCCGTGCAGCGCGCCTGGCGCGATTCGCGGCTGGGTCCCATCGGGGGCGGGACCACCGAGGTGATGAAGGAGCTGATCGGGCGGTCCTACGGGCTGTAGGCCCTGGACCTGCGCGTTTGCTTCGTTTGACCCTCGAAAGGCCGCTTTGCTAGGGTCTGGCGACCTACCGGTCTGAACCCGGACACGAACCCACACGCTGTGACGATGATGACGCGCGTCGAGATGAGCCGGTGACCCCGCACAGGGGCCGCGTCGCCGTCGCTGTGGCCGCCACGACGCTGGTCGCCGCCCTCGCCGTCCTTCCCGTGCGGGCCGACACGGCCGGGGAGCTCAGCGACGCGAAGGCCAGGCTGGCCGCGATCCAGGCGGACCTGAACCGCCTCGCCGCGCAGTACGCGGCGGCCCAGACCCGCTTCGCGCAGACCCAGGCCCACATCGATGCAGTCCGTTCGAGGATGACGCAGGTCCAGGCTCGGATGGCCGTCATCCGGCAGGGCCTGTCCGAGAAGGCGCGGCAGGCCTACGAGTCGGGCGGGGCGGGGACGATCGAGCTGCTGATCAGCTCGCAGTCGCTCTCTCAGTTTGCCGACCGGGTCGAGTTCATCGGCCGCATGGCCCAGGACGGGTCCGACCTGCTCACGCAGGCCCAGGTCACCGGGGAGCAGCTTCGGAGGGATGCGGCTCTGCTGGCGCAGCTGTCCACCGACCAGGCCGCGAACATCAAGGCCCTCGCTGGCGAGAAGGCGGCCATCGCCAAGACGTTCGCGGACGAGCAGGACCTGGTCGCGTCGCTCAACGG
>JBKPBM010000017.1:0-2335 GCA_046744325.1 Actinomycetota bacterium
GAAGGGGCCTCTGGGCACGCTGCACCAGCGCTTCCACCCCGACATGCGCCTGATCGTGGAGGATGCCGAGCTTCGGGTCGAGCGGCCGGACGACGAGCGCCTGCACCGCTCGCTGCACGGGCTCACCCGGACGCTGATCGCGAACATGGTCGAGGGCGTGACCAGGGGCTACGAGAAGCGCCTGGAGATCGTCGGGGTCGGCTACCGGGCGGCGCTCCGGGGCCCGGATCTCGAGCTGGCCCTGGGATTCTCCCATCCGGTGACCATCGCCCCGCCCTCGGGCATCGAGTTCGAGGTCCCGGTCCCCACCCGGATCACGGTCCGGGGGATCGACAAGCAGCTGGTGGGCGAGGTGGCCGCGGGGATCCGCAAGATCCGCAAGCCCGAGCCGTACAAGGGCAAGGGCGTGCGCTACGAGGGTGAGTACGTTCGCAAGAAGGCCGGCAAGGCGGCCAAGGGCTAACCGGGGACGGGAGGCGAGGAGACGGCATGCAGGCACAGGCGAAGCGCGAGGCTCGGCTGCGCCGGCACACCCGGGTTCGCAAGAAGGTCCGGGGGACGGCCGAGCGCCCCCGTTTGGCCGTGTACCGGTCGAACCGGCACATCTACGCCCAGCTGGTCGACGACCGCGAGGCGCGCACGGTGGCCTCGGCCTCCGATCTGGAGGCGGCGGCGGGATCGAAGACCGACCGTGCCGCGGCCGTGGGGAAGGTCCTGGCCGTGCAGGCCCGGGCGGCAGGCGTCGATCGCGTGGTGTTCGACCGTGGAGGCCGCCTGTACCACGGGCGGGTCAGGGCGCTGGCCGAAGGCGCTCGTGAGGGAGGGCTGGAAATCTAGATGAGACGCTATGACGCCAGTGCCGAGCGCAGCCCATACGAGGAGCGGGTGGTCGCCATCAACCGCGTGGCCAAGGTGGTCAAGGGCGGCCGCCGGTTCAGCTTCACCGCCCTGGTCGTGGTGGGCGACGGGGCAGGTCGCGTGGGCGTGGGCTACGGGAAGGCCAAGGAGGTCCCCGCCGCCATCCAGAAGGGCGTCGAGGAGGCCAAGAAAGCCATGTTCCTGGTCCCCCTCATGGGCACCACCATCCCCCACGAGGTGCTCGGCCGGGACAGCGCCGGCATCGTGCTGCTGAAGCCGGCCGCCCCTGGGACCGGGGTCATCGCTGGAGGTCCCGTTCGTGCGGTGGTCGAGGCCGTCGGCATCAAGGACATCCTGTCGAAGTCCCTGGGCTCCGGGAACCCGATCAACATCGTGCACGCCGCCATCTCCGGGCTCCGGTCGCTTCAACGCCCTGAGGACATCGCCAAGCTTCGGGGCCGGGACGTGAACGAGATCGCCCCACGGCGCATGCTCGAGGCGGTGGCCGAGGCCGACGTGGCCATGGCGGCGAAGCGCGCCGAGGCCGGGCTGGAGGACGCCGATGCCTCGTAGGCTCAAGCTCACCCAGTTCCGCAGCGTTATCGACCGGCCCAAGGACCAGAAACGGACGGTCCGGGCCCTGGGCCTGCACCGCCTGAACCACAGCGTGGTGAAGGATGACCGACCGGAGATCCGGGGCATGGCCCGGAAGGTGTCCCATCTGGTCAGGCTCGAGGAAGTGGACGAACCGTGAAGCTGCACCATCTGCGACCAGCCGAGGGTTCCACCCACCGCAAACGCCGGGTCGGCCGGGGCAAGTCGGCAGGCCAGGGCAAGACCGCCGGCCGGGGCACCAAGGGCTATCTGGCCCGACACAACCCCCGCCTCGGATTCGAGGGCGGCCAGATGCCCCTGCAGCGTCGGGTCCCGAAGCTGAAGGGGTTCACCAACCCGAACCGGGTGGAGTACGCCGTGGTCAACGTGGAGCGGCTGGGCCAGATCTTCGAGGCCGGCGCCGAGGTGACCCCCGCCGGACTCCGGGAGCGTGGACTGATCCCGAAGGCAAGGCCGGTGAAGGTGCTCGGGCGGGGTGACCTCGGTGTCGCGCTCACCGTTCGCGCCAACGCCGTCTCCGCCAGCGCCCGGGCCAAGATCGAGGCGGCGGGGGGCTCCGTGGCCATCATTCAGACGGTAGACTGATCGCCACTTCAGACGGGTAGGGGCTGCTCCGTGCTCAAGGCCTTCGTCAACGCGTTCAAGATCCCGGACCTTCGCAAGAAGATCCTGTTCACCCTGGCCATCATCGCGGTATTCCGGCTCGGTTCGGCCATCCCCGCCCCCGACATCGATCTGGGCAAGCTGAACGCGCTCAAACAGAACGTGGGGAACCAGGGCGCGCTCCAGTTCATTGACCTGTTCTCCGGTGGCGCCCTGACCCGATTCGCCGTGTTCGCCCTGGGCATCATGCCGTACATCA
>JBKPBM010000146.1:0-3112 GCA_046744325.1 Actinomycetota bacterium
GGCATCATCCACTGGTTCGAGACCCTCCCCCGGCGCGCCCTCGCCGCCATGTTCGGCCTCGGCCACCAGCTGTACGCGTTCGGCCACGCCGCCCTAAACGAGTTCTGGAACGGCCTCAAGGCCGTCGCCGGGTCCGTGATCTCCTGGGTGGGGCATTTCGTCTCGGCCATCTGGGACAAGGTCAAGAGGTTCTTCGGTATTTCCTCGCCGTCGGCGCTGTTCTACTCCGCCGGGAAGAACCTGATGCTGGGCCTGGAGAAGGGCATCAAGGACAACGGCCACCGGGCGGTGGCCGCGGCCACCGCGATCTCGCGCCGCGTGGGGAGCGCCGGTGCGGGGGTGCAGCGGTGGGCGGGGCTGGTGCGGCAGGCGCTGCGGATGGAGGGCCTGTCCCCCGGCCTCCTCGGCAACGTCCTGTACCAGATGAACACGGAGTCCGGCGGTAACCCGAACGCGATCAACCTGAACGACATCAACGCCCGCATGGGCGACCCGTCCCGCGGGCTGATGCAGGTGATCATGTCCACGTTCCAGGCGTACCACTGGCCCGGCACCTCATGGAACATTTACGACCCCCTGGCCAACATCAGCGCAGCGCTGAACTACGCCCGGCACGTGTACGGGCCGTCGCTGATGTCGGGGGGGATGGGCATCGGGTCCGGGCACGGGTACGCGGCCGGGTCGTGGAACGTCCCTTACACCGGGCCGGCGGTGGTCCACCAGGGGGAGATGATCATCCCGGCGGGGGCGGCGGCGGCGGTCCGCGCCGGGAGCGGCGGCACCGTCATCAACAACACCTTCCACGTGCACCCCCCCGTGGGGTCGAACCCGCGGGAGATCGCGCGGCAGCTCATCAGCGTCCTGAACGAGGGCGCGACGGCCGGCATGAAACTGCGGACGTCGATCCTGGGCCCCGGCTGACAATGTCGGGCACCCCCGCCGGGTTCGGTGTCACGATCAAGGACTACACGTTCCTCCCCGGCGCCACCTCCTACACCACCGCGTGGGACGTGTGGAACGGGTACATGGGCTCCCCCGCCACGTCGGCGAAGATTTTTTTCAACCTCAGCGCGTTCGCCACCGTCCCGTCGGCGAAATGCCAGGCGGCGATCGACCACGGCGCCGGCATTTACCTGTGCTACCAGCCGTCCCCCACGTTGTCGTCCGCGGACCGCACCAACATGGTGGCCAGCATTAACGCCATGGCGACGGCGTGCGCGGACGCGGGCACCGGCGCCACGATCGCCGCGGTGATCCTCTACCAGGAAGTCAACAACTTCAACAACTCCGGCATCCCGGCCACCGGCACCGGCGGGTACATCCCGATCGTCAACTACTACGGCCCGTCGGTCCGGGCGCTCACCGGGTCCGGGTTCGCCACGGGAACGTGCCGGCTGGGGTTCTGCGGCGGCTCCGGTTCCCCGCAGAACTGGCAGGCGTACTTCCAGGCCGCCGGGCAAACCTGCCCGTTCGACATCGGCCTGGCCGACTATTACGCGTCCGCGTACTCAAGCGGCACCCGGCTGGATTCCGGCACCAACGGCGGCGGCACCGGGAACAACATGACCGCCATCTGCGCGGCCCTCGGCGTCCCGTTCGGCATCATGGAAATGGGGTCAAGCTCCACCGGGTCGCCGACGGGGCCGCCGAACGCCACCGTCATCGCCTACATCCAGTACTGCCAGGCGGTGATGGTGAACTGGGTCCTCGCCGGGCACAACGCGATGGACTGCGCCTGGTATGAGGGCACCGGCGTCAACCTGATCAGCTCCCCGTCGGATTACCGCATCCCCCCGTTGCAGGCGTTCATCACCGCGATAACGCCGACGCAATCGGCGTCGGGGGCGTTCGCCGAGGTGCAGAACGGCGCCAACATCGCCGGGGTGTCCGGGCTCCTGGGCTTGTGGTTCACGTCCGGGACCGGGTCAACTGCGGGGACGCTGCTGGCCGCCCGGTTCGTCACCAACGACGGCGCGCAATCGATCACCGCCCCCGCCGGGTGGGTGCTGGGCACCGAACAGAAATCCGGGTCCGGGTCCTCCGGGGTCGCCCGGGCGCAGATCTGGTATTACCCGTCGAACCCCGGCGGCCTGGGCAGCTCCCAGTCGTACACGGCAACCAGCGCTGCCCCGTGCGTGTTCACCGTTACCGGGGCCGCGCCCGCCAACGACACCCCGGTCGCGTTGTCCGGCACGCTGCCCACCGGGTTCAACGTGAACCAGGGGTACTACGTGGTTGGCTCCTCGGGCAGCACGTTCGAGCTGGCCGCCACCGTCGGCGGCGCGGCGATCGCCTCCACCACCGCGGTCACCACCGGGGGGGTGCTGGCTTTCCCGCAGGTTTTCACGTGTTCCAACACCGGTTGCAGCGTCCGGGGGAACCTGTGCGAGTATTCGACCCCGGCGGGCACCACCCAGGTCCCTGACCAGACCGGGGCAGGGTCCAGTTCCGGTGTCGCAGCGACCAGCATGCCGGTGTCCGAAACGGCCCCGGTGCACCCCGGCGGCCTCGGCCTTGTCTTGTTCGCGGCGAACTACTCCGCCGTCCCGTCCACGACGTGGACGGTCCCGGCCGGGTGGTCGTCAGACGGGGTGATCAACAACATCGTCCTGGTGTACTCCACCTACCGGCAGGCCGGGCTGGCACCCGGCGCGGTGTCCGTCACCGGCACCATCAGCACCAGCGTGAATATGAACGGGTGGGCCGCGGCGCTGCTCACGTTCTACACCGCCGCGGTCGCCCCGCCGGCGCCGCCGGCAATCACCACCCTCGCCCTCCCGGGGTGGATCGCTGGCACCGCGATAACCGCGTTCACCATGCAGGCAACAGGGGGCACCCCTGCGTATACGTGGGCCGCCACCGGCCTCCCGGCCGGCCTGTCCATGTCATCCGCCGGGGTGATCACCGGCACCCCCGCCGCCGCCGGCGCCGGCACTGCCGTAGTCACCGTCACCGACGCCGCCGCCCAGGCCGGCACCGGTTCTTACGTGTGGGCCGTCGCCGCCGCCGGCACGCAAGGCGGCGGCACCCCCGTCCCGCCCGCCGCCAGCTACCCGCAGCTGATCATCGAAGCCGGGTTCGCCGCCACCGCCCCGCAGGCACCCCCCGGCAC
>JBKPBM010000228.1:0-5997 GCA_046744325.1 Actinomycetota bacterium
GCTCCGGCCCGAATGGGCGGAACCGTCCCGAAGTCCCACCCGGGTTCGTCAGAAGATCAGCCGGAAGAAGTACAGGGCGGCCGGCGCGACGAACAGCACCGAGTCGATGCGATCGAGCGCTCCTCCATGCCCCGGCAGGATCGAACCCATGTCCTTCACCTGGAGGTCTCGCTTGATGGCCGACTCGGCCAGGTCACCGAGCGGGGCGAACACCGCCACCACCAGCCAGAGCCCGATCGCTCGGGAGACGGACAGCGGATCGATCTGGGCGAGGATCGCCACGGCTACGACGAAGGTGACGATGGTCGCCCCGACCAGCCCCTCCCAGGACTTCTTGGGGCTGATCGACGGGGCCAGCGGGCGTGCCCCCCACAGCGACCCGATGGCGAAGGCAGCAACGTCGTACAGGAAGGTCAGGGCGAGCACGGACAGCATGAGGGCCAGCCCGCCCACCGGCTGGGACAGGATGACCAGGATATATCCCGCCAGGAGCGGGACGTACATCACGCCCAGGACGGTGCTCCCGACGTTGGCCACGGCGTGCTCGCGCCCCTTGACCGGCCCGGCCATGTACCACAGGAAGGACAGGAGCATGCCGAGGGCCACGAAGAACAGCATCGCCTGCTCACCCTTCAGGTACCCGCCCGCGAGGACCAGTGCCCCCACGACCAGGCCGAGGGCTGTGGCCGGCTGGTAGCCGCGCCGGTGCATGGTGGCGTACAGCTCGGCCAGGGCGATGAGCACGACGATGCTGGCCACCACGGCGAACGCCGCCTTCGAGAAGAAGGCGGCGATCAGGGCCACGACGGCCAGCCCGACGCCGGTGATCAGGGCCATCGGCAGGTCGCGGCCTCCGCGTGGCGGGGCGGGCTCGGCGATCAAAGGGTGGGATCCGGTGGGCTCCTCCCAGGTGGGTCCGCCCATCATCCGTTCGGGCTCGCCGACCTTGATGGTCCTGGGCCCCGGTCGGGGGGGTTCGTCCATGGGCGGCCGGATCGGAGGGGCTTCGCCCCCAAGGTCGAGGAGCTCTTCCTCGACTCCGCCGCCGGGGATGACCTCGTCCTCGCCCGGGGCCTCCTCGCCTCGGAACTGCTCGGCGAGGCGATCGGCGGCGGCTTCCACCTCGGCGATCGCCGGCTCCTCCCATTGTCCGCCCTCGGTGGGAAAGGCTGGCTCCTCGGGCGGCACGGCGGCCGGTTCGGGTGGCCCCTCGGCCGGTGGTTCCGCCGGCGGCTCGGGCTCCATGTGGCGCGTCTCCGGCCCGGCCTCCTCCTCGGCCGCGGGGGCCAACAGCGTGCCCTCAGGCTCCGCCTCGACCTCGGAACCGGTCAGGAAGTCGAACTCCTCACCCCCCTCCTCGGCTTCCTCGCCCGCCTGCTCGTCGCCGAGCACATCCCGCAGGCGCCGCCATTCGCGATGGGGATCCCCGCCGTCGACGGCCGGGGGTGCCGATCGCTCGTCGGGGCCCTCGGGGGAAACGGATCCGGGCGGCTCCGAGCCGGCCGAGCCCTCGGGGTCGCTCGTCCCGCCCTCCTCGGCAGAGGGGTTCTCCGAGTGCAGGTGATCCACGCCCTCGATCGGTGCGAAGAACTTGTCGAGGTCGTCGAAGAGGTCTTCGAACTTGTTGCTCGACTCCTCGCCTTCGGCCATCTAGACCTCCCCCAATTCCTTCTCCTTGCGCTCCACCAGGTCGTCGATCTCGCCCACGTGCTGGTCGGTGAGCTTCTGAAGGCGCTGCTCGGCACGCCGGAGGTCATCTTCGGAGATGGCGTGCTCCCGCTCAAGTCGCTCCATGGCCTCCTTGGCGTGGCGGCGCACGTTGCGGACCGACACCCGTCCCTCCTCGCCCCGGTCCCTGGCCAGCTTCATGAGATCGCGCCGGCGCTCCTCGGTCAGGGGTGGGAAGGCCAGACGGATGATCTGGCCGTCGTTCGAGGGCGTCAGGCCCAGGTCGGAGGCCATGATGGCCCGCTCGATGTTGGCCAGCGCGTTGCGGTCGAACGCCTGGATGACCAGCATGCGCGGCTCGGGTACCGAGAAGGACGCCAGCTGGTTCATGGGGACCTGGGTGCCGTAGTACTCGACGTGCAGCCGGTCGAGGAGCTTGGGGTTGGCCCGGCCGGTCCGGATGGACCCGAGCTCTTCCTGGGTGACCGAGACCGCCGCCGCCATCTTGTGCTCGGCGTCCTGCAGCGCGTCCTCGACCGTCATCTCGCTCGGTGGCAACGCCTCGTCCTCCCGCCACCCGCGCTCCCCGCCGATGGGTCCCATCGGGTGTTCTCGCAGAGCCTACTCACTTATCCGGCGTGGACGAGCGTCCCGATCGACTCCCCGAGAAGCGCGCGCCTGATGTTCCCCTCATCGCGGAAGTTGAACACGATGATCGGCAGGTGGTTCTCCATGCACAGCGAGATGGCGGTGGCGTCCATGACCGTGAGCCCCCGCTTCAGCACCTCGATGTACTCGAGGTCGGCGAACTTCACGGCCGCCGGGTTCACCTTCGGGTCCGAGTCATAGACGCCGTCGACCTTTGTCCCCTTGAGGATGGCCTCGGCCTTGATCTCCAGGGCGCGCTGGGCGGCGGTGGTGTCGGTGGAGAAGAACGGGACGCCCATGCCCGCGGCGAAGACGACCACCCGTCCCCGCTCGAGGTGACGGATGGCCCGCAGTGGGATGTAGGGCTCGGCGATCTGGGCCATCTGGATGGCCGTCTGGACGCGGGTCACCACGCCCGCCGACTCCAGGGCGTCCTGAAGCGCCACCGCGTTCATCACGGTGGCCAGCATCCCGATGTAGTCGGCCCGAGAACGATCCATGGTGGGCGCCTGCCGTCCGCGCCAGATGTTCCCCCCGCCCACCACCACCGCGATCTGGACGCCGAGTGAGACCACCTCCCGGAACTGCTCGGCGAGCAGGGCCGTGGCCTCCCCCGAGATCCCGAAGTCCCCGCCAGGCGGGAGGAACGCGTCACCGGAGAGCTTGAGCAGGACCCGGCGATATGTCGGCGCTCCCGCTGGCAGGGACGGGCCCCCCTCGGTCGACACCCGCTGTCCCCGCGACCCTCAGGCCTCGTCCCCGAGCCTGAACCGGGCGAAGCGCCGGACCACCACGTTCTCGCCCACCTTCGACGCGACCTCTTTGACCAGGTCGCCGACGGTCTTGGCGTCGTCGCGCACGTAGGGCTGTTCGAGGAGGACGACCTCCTTGAAGAAGGCCTGGAGCTTTCCCTCGACGATGCGGTCGATCACGTGGTCGGGCTTCCCGGTCGCCCGGGCCTGCTCCTCGTAGATCTTCCGCTCGGCCGCAACGATCTCCTCGGGCACCTCCTCACGCGAGATCCACCGCGGGTTGGTGGCGGCGACCTGCATGGCGACCTCGCGGGCCAGGCGTCGGAACTCGCGTGTGCGGGAGACGAAGTCGGTCTCGGAGTTGACCTCCACCAGCGTGCCCACCCGCTCGCCCGGGTGGATGTACGCATCGACGACGCCCTCGTTGGCCTGGCGTCCCCGGCGCTTCTCGAAGCCCGCCATGCCCTTCTTGCGAAGGACCTCCTGGGCGAGGGCCATGTCTCCGCCGGCCTCGATCAGGGCCCGCTTGCAGTCCATCATCCCGGCCCCGGTGATGTCTCGGAGCTGCTTGACCAGGTCTGCGGAGATGGCGCTCGGATCGCTCATGGCGTCGTCTCCTCCTCCGGCCGCTTCTCGTCCTCCGGCTGCCCCTCGTGCTCGGGGCCGGATTCGCTGACGGCGTCTTCGGTCGGCGGGGGGCGCTCGAGCTCATCCTTGATCTCCTCGATCTCCTCCGAGTCGGTCGCGCCGGCCTGGTCCGGCTCCGTCGGTGAGGCGGGCAGGTCGGGTGCCTCGGGCGCGGTCGCCTGCTCCTGCGCCTCGTCGAGCGACGCCCCGAAGAACGCCTCCTCTTCCTCCGAGAGCCGGATGGGTCGGCGCTCCACCTCCGCTCGGTCCGGCTCGACCGTGGACGTGGCCGCGTACTCGGGCTCGAACTCGGGCTCGGCCACCCGCGACTGCATCCCCTGATACGCCAGGTACTGCCCCTCCTGCAGGGCGTCGGCCACCACCTTGGTCAGGAGCGAGCAGGCCCGGATGGCATCGTCGTTGCCGGGGATGACGAAGTCGACCTCGTCGGGGTCGCAGTTCGTGTCCACGATGGCCACGATCGGGATGCCCAGCTTGCGGGCCTCCTTCAGCGCGATGTGCTCGCGCTTGGTGTCGATGACGAAGATCGCGTCGGGCCGGCGCTCGAGGTCCTGGATCCCCGAGAGGTTGCGTTCGAGCTTCTCCTTCTCGTGCCGGAGCTTCATGACCTCCTTCTTGGGCAGGAAGTCGAACGCTCCCGACCGCTCCATCTCGCGGAGCTCCTTCAACCGCTTCAGGCGCCCGTAGATCGTCTGGAAGTTCGTGAGCATGCCGCCCAGCCACCGGGTGTTGACGAAGGGCATGTTCACCCGGGTGGCCTGTTCGGCCACCACCTCCTGGGCCTGTTTCTTGGTGCCGACGAACAGCACGACCCCGCCCCGCCGGGCCACGTCGACCAGGAAGTCGTAGGCCGAGCTCAGGCCCGTCAGTGTCTTCTCGAGGTCGATGATGTAGATGCCGGAGCGCTCGCCGAAGATGAATCGATGCATCTTCGGGTTCCACCGTCTGGTCTGGTGGCCGAAGTGCACGCCGGCCTCGAGCAGCTCCCGCCGTGTGGCGACGGGCATCCTGGATGCCTCCTTCCGGTTTCTCGTTCCCTCCGCCCGGTTCGCTCCCGTCTTCGACCCGCCCCGGTCCCGTGCCGGCCCGCCTGCATCGGCTGCCGGGAGCGGTTGACCTGTGGCGGGACCTCGAGACGGGTCCCCGGACGTGTGTAGTTGCCGCGCTGACGCGGCGATCCCCGAGTCTAGCAGGGGGGCGGCGGCCCCCCGGTCAGGGGGACGACCCTTCCTCGGGTTCGACCTGGTCCTGCGGCATCTCCTCGGGTGCGCGGTCCATGCGAGCCCGACTTCGACTCCCGGTTCCCACGGCCGCGATGACCGTCTCGCGCATGGCCAGCCATCGGTGGGCCAGGGCCGCCAGCACCGACACATGGATCAGGCTGGTCACCAGGATCACGGCCCAAACGGCGATGGATGGGGTCGCGTCGGCGAACCGGTCCCCCGAGAGCAGCACGTAGAGGTAGAGCGTGGCGAGGACGTACCCCGAGCACAGCAGGATGTGCTGTCGGCCATTGGCCCGGCCAGCCCCGAGCGAGAGCCGGATCGTCCGGACCAGCCCCGTCTGCTCCACCACCGCCACCACCGGCGCGTACACCAGGACGTACATGCCGGCGACCAGCACCAGGAGCAGCCCGACCAGGCCCAGCACGCTCCCCAGGATCACCCCCAGGATCGAGACCACCACGAGGTACACCACCTCCAGGGCCGAGAGCACCGGCAGGGCCTGCACGGCCCTGCGGCGGGGGTTCGCCGGAGCCGTCGAGGGAGGGTCCTGGGCCTGCTCCGCGCGCTCGCGACGGGTGGCGGCCAGCCGGGCCAGGGCGGGACGACGGGGCTCGGGAAGCGCGCCTGGCTCGTCCGTCAAGGCGTTGGTCGCGAACGCCGACCACACCGCGGTCAGGGTGGCCCGAAGCACCAGGAGGCCCGCGCCCACGGCGATGGTGGCGGTCGGGGACAGATCGCGGAACGCCGAGGAGATGAACTGCAGATCGAGGAAGGTGTGTACGGGCGGGAGCGACTCGACGTGGGCCAGCGTCCCGGTGGTCACCACCCGCACGGCCAGGGCGGCGGAGTACAGCAGCCATAGGGCGAATGCTCCAAGGAAGGCCGCGACCAGCAGGACCGGCTCGGAGCCGACCACCGCGATCCCACGGGCCAGGGACCGCGCAACCGGAAGCACCACGGCAGGACCGGAGGCCGGCCTGGGTCGACCGGTGGGGGGCGGGCGGCGCGGGCGCCGCGCGGGGGCCGGCCGCGCTGTCCGCCGAGCCGGCTGGGGG
>JBKPBM010000118.1:0-4027 GCA_046744325.1 Actinomycetota bacterium
GACCGGTTCGATGCCCGGGGGTTCGTCGAGCGGCACTCCCGGGCGCTGACCTTCGAGGACGTCGCCGCGTGGGAGTTCGAAGCACTGGCCGGGGACGTGACCACCCTGGTGTCGGCCGAGGTGCCGTCGGACCTCCTGCCCCTCACCCCGCCCCGCGAGCACGACCTGTTCCCCGCCCGGAAGCAGGCCCTCCATCTGGTGCTCGAACGGGTCCTGCGTGCGGTGTGGCTCCCGCCGTCACTCGGTTCGCCCCTCGTCTTCGAACGGGAGGGCCGGGCGCTGCTGCGGGTCGGCTACTACGTGGCCCCCCTCGACCTGCTGATGACCGACACCGGGTCCATCGAACGATCGTGGCGACGGGCCCATGGATCGAGCGACCGAGGGACGTCATTCGAGGATGTCCGCGACTACCACCTGTCGGTCGGTGGGTTCGTCGACCTGCGGCCACACGCCATCGTCTGCACGGCCACGAGCGCAGGCGAGGGGCTGGCCGGACGGGTGGCGACGTTCACGGATCTGGATGCGCTCCGCGCCCACCTGCGATCGCTGGAGCCGTACGGATTCTTCGCCATGTGCGGCCTGCTTGCGGTGTTCTTCCGGCTCCGAGCGATCCACGCGCTGATCCGCGAGTCGTTGATCGAGCTGGGGACGCTGCACGAGTTCCGGTGGCACATGCCCCGCGACCCCGCCGGGCACGTGCTGGTGGTCCCCGGAGTGGTGGAGGCGCTTCGGATGGTGGCCGAGGGCCTGGAGAAGACCACCGGGACCGAGCGGCTGGACGGGGTGTGGGGCTACGAGCGTCGCCCGGTTCCCGACCGGCGCTCCAACATCCCCGGCATCACGCCCGGGTAACCTGGATGGTGATGGCTCCGAGCACGGCCCCGGTGGAGGTCGATCGTCCCGAGAGCGGCGAGGTCATCGAACGCGACCTGCCGTGGATCGTCATCGTGTGGAACGACCCGATCAACCTCATGTCGTACGTGACCTGGGTGTTCCAGAAGCTCTTCGGCTATCCGAGGCACCGGGCGGAGAAGCTGATGATGGACGTCCACCTGAAGGGCAAGGCGGTGGTCTCGAGCGGGAGCCGCGAGAAGGCCGAGTTCGACGTCTCCCGCCTGCACGCCCACGGGCTGTGGGCCACCATGCAGAAGGACACGTGAGCCGCCTTCGCCCGGAACGGGAGCGGATCACCCGCGCCGGTCCCGACCGGTTCGACCTGCATCTCCCGGGCCCGGAGCGCGGCCTCCTGTCGGGACTGCCGGCGCAGCTGCGGGATCTCCTGCGCTCGGACGATCCCGCGCTGGAACGGCTGTTCCCGCCCGCCCATCCGACCGACCCCGAGCTCAACGCGCAGTACCGCGAGCTGGTGCACGAGGGGCTGGTGGCACAGCGGATGTCCTCGGTCGAGGTCATGGAGCGAACGCTGGCGGCCCGGCACCTCTCGGAGGACGAGGTCCTGGCGTGGCTGTCGGCGGTGAACGATCTCCGGCTGGTCATCGGCACGCGCCTGGACGTGACCGAGGACATGGAGCCGGACGCGATCCCGGAGGGCGACCCGAGATTCCCGGCGTGGGCCCTGTATCACTACCTGACGTTCCTAGAGAGCCAGATCGTCGACGCCCTGTCGCAGGGACTGGCCACTGGCACTCCGTGAAGCCCAGCGCTTCGTGGGGAGTCCGGCACAGGGATCGGGTCCGTCGCGGTGACCTGCGTTACAAGGCTCGAGCCCGGCGGTCCCTCCACCTGACGTACACGAAGCGGAGGCCGAGGGAGACCACCAGCAGTCCCAGCATGATGTAGCCGAACCGGGAGAGGACCTTGTCGACGAACTCGAGGTGCTGGCCGAAGGCGTAGCCGAAGATCGAGATGCCGGTGGCCCAGATGGCCACCGCGGGCACGTCGAACAGCAGGAATTTCCGATAGGACATACGCCCGGCGCCGGCGGTGAACGGGATGAACGCCCCCGCCGCCGTGGCATACCGCCCGACGGCGACCGTCCACCCGCCGTGGCGCTTGAAGAAGTCCTCCGACTGCTGGACCCGCTCGGCCAGCCAGCCGCCGACGAAGGGGACCCTGCGGATCATGCGCTCGCCGTATCGCCGGCCGAGGAAGAACCCCAGCGACTCCCCGCTGATCGCCGCGAGCGTCCCGATCACGATCACCGCGATCAGGTTCATCTTGCTCTGTGAGGAGAAGACTCCACCCAGGGCCAGGATCAGGTCGCCGGGCACGATCAGCCCGATGAAGATCGAGCGCTCCATCAGGACCCCACCGGCCACGATCAGGTAGCCGAAGCTGACGAATGCAGGCTCCAGCCAGTGGACGATCCTCTCCACCAGCGTCAGGGCGAGCATCAGGGAAGTATGTACTAGGCTCTTGCCGGCTCGGCCCGGGGCCAGGCGAAACGACACGGAAAAGGGGGAGGACGCGGGTGAATCCTGAAGATGTGAGGACCGTCGGCGTGATCGGCTGCGGGATCATGGGCTCGGGCATCGTGGAGGTGTGCGCCAAGGCGGGGATGTCGGTGAGCTTCGTGGAGGCCTCCGATGAGTTCCTGGAACGAGGCCGGCAGGCCGTGGAGCGCTCGATGGCCAAGGCCGTGGAGCGCGGGAAGCTGGAGGCGTCGGCGCGCGACGAGGCGCTGGCCCGGATCACCGGCAGCACCAGCCTCGAGGACGTGGCAGGAGCCGATCTGATCGTCGAGGCGGTGACCGAGGACCTGGGCACCAAGCTCGAGGTGTTCCGCCGGCTGGACGAGCTGGTCCGGCCCGACGTCGTCCTGGCCACCAACACGTCGTCCATGCCCATCGCCGAGCTGGCCGCGGCGACCAAGCGCCCTGACAAGGTGCTCGGGATGCACTTCTTCAACCCTCCACCCATCATGAAGCTGCTCGAGCTGGTCCGGGCGCTGACCACGTCGGATGAGACGGTGGCCTTCGCCCGCGGGGTCGCCGAGCGTTTGGGGAAGACCCCGATCCTGGCCAAAGACCGCGCCGGGTTCATCGTGAACATGCTGCTGGTGCCGTACCTGAACAGCGCGATCCGGATGCTCGACGAGGGCTTCGCCACGCGCGAGGACATCGACACCGGCGTGACACTGGGGCTGGGGCATCCCATGGGTCCGCTGACCCTGGCCGATCTCATCGGCCTGGACACCATGCTGCACGTGTCCAACGTGCTCTACGACGAGTTCAAGGACCCGATCTACTCGGCGCCCACGCTGCTCAAGCGCATGGTGTCGGCGGGCTATCTTGGACGGAAGTCCGGCAAGGGCTTCTACGACTACTCGAAATAGCCCGACGGTGCCGAAGGCGATCGATCTGCACGTCCACCTCCCGATGGACGAGTGGCTGGAGAACGCCATCGGTCCGCTGCTCCCGGCGACCGAGGCATACTTCCGGGCCAGGGTCCAGCGCAAGACGATCGAGGAGGTGGCCGAGGAGTATCGGTCCCGGGACATCCTCGGCGTGGTCCTGGACTGGGACGATCGGTCGGTCACCGGCCGGGGCTGGCTGGGGAACGACTGGCTGGCGGGGCTTTCCGAGCGGTTCGCCGGCGCGCTGATGGGGTTCGGGTCGGTCGATCCGCACGCGCCCGGCGCCGCCGATGAGTTGCGGCGGTGCGCGCAGGACCTCGGCCTGAAGGGGTTGAAGTTCCATCCGACCATGCAGCAGTTCGATCCGGGCGACCGGCAGTCTTACCCGCTGTGGGAGCTGGCCCAGGAGCTGGGCCTGATCTGCCTGTTCCACACCGGGACGTGCGGGATCGGGGCGGGCACGCCCGGGGCCGGCGGCACGAAGATCCGGTACTCGCATCCGGGGTTCCTCGACTCTGTGGGGGCAGACTTCCCCGGCCTGACGCTGATCGCGGCGCACTTCGGCTGGCCCTGGTTCCTGGAGTGCCTGGCATACGCGCTCCACAAGTCGAACGTGTACATCGAGCTCTCCGGGTGGGCCCCTCGCTATCTGCCACCGGAGGTGAAGCGCGAGATCGGCAAGCGCCTGAACAGCCAGACGCTGTTCGGCAG
>JBKPBM010000008.1:0-3856 GCA_046744325.1 Actinomycetota bacterium
ACGGTGTCCTGGACGACCTTCGTGCCCGCCTCGACGCCCTGGTCCCAGGGGACATCTACTACGCGCACGACGACCTCGACCGGCGCACCCAGAACCTCCAGGAGAGCCACGAGCGCCCCAACGGCCGTTCGCATGTCACCCAGGTCCTCCTGGGCTCGACCTCGCACGCCATCCCCGTCTCGGCCGGCGAGCCCATGTTCGGCCACTGGCAGCGCCTGTTGATGCTGGAGCTCGACCAGCCGAAGGAGCGCGAGGTGGTGTTCCATGTCTTCGGGGAATGAGATCGACCCCCAGGCATCCCTGATGGGATACTCGAAGGCGATGGCCCCGAACGGACGGCGCGCCTCGCGGACGATCACGGTGGGCTGGGTCGAGGTTGGCGGCGACGCCCCGGTCCGCATCCAGTCGATGACCACCACCAAGACCGCGGACATCAACGCCACCCTGCAGCAGATCGCCTCGTTGGTGGCGGCGGGCGTGGACATCGTCCGGGTGGCGGTCCCGCACTGGGAGGACGCCGAGGCATTGAAGGCGATCGCCGCCAAGTCCACGGTGCCGGTCATCGCCGACATCCACTTCCAGTGGAAGTACGCGATGGCCGCGCTGGAGGCCGGCATCCACGGGCTGCGCATCAACCCTGGCAACATCAAGTACCAGGACAAGGTCCGGCTGATCGCCCGCGAGGCCCAGGCCCGCAGGGTGCCGATCCGCATCGGCGTCAACGCCGGCTCGCTGGAGAAGGACCTGCTGGAGAAGTACGGGAACCCGACAGCCGAGGCGCTGGTGGAGAGCGCGCTCAACGAAGCGCGGATCCTGGAGGACGAGGACTTCTTCGACATCAAGATCTCGGTCAAGCATTCGAACCCGCGGGTGATGATCAACGCCTACCGGATGCTCGCGGAGAAGTGCGAGTACCCGCTGCATCTGGGAGTGACCGAGGCCGGACCCATGCCGATGGGCGGGGTGAAGTCGGCGGTCGGGATCGGCGCGCTGCTGGCCGAGGGGATCGGCGACACCATCCGGGTGTCTCTCACCGACGACCCCGTGTGGGAGGTCAAGGTCGGCAACGCCATCCTGCAGTCGCTGGGACTGCGCAAGCGCGGGCTCGACCTGGTGGCCTGTCCGTCGTGCGGCCGGGCGGAGGTCGATGTGCTCGGCCTGACCAGGCAGGTGAACGAGGCGCTGGAGAAGGAGGGCCTCAAGGCCCCCATCCGCGTGGCCGTGATGGGGTGCGTGGTCAACGGCCCCGGCGAGGCGCGCGAGGCCGACCTGGGGATCGCGGCCGGGAAGGGCTACGGCCAGCTGATCGTCAGGGGCGAGGTCCGGGAGCACCGCATCCCCGAGGACCAGATCGTCCGGGTGGTGGTGGAGGAGGCCCGCAAGCTGGCCAGGGAGATGGAGCTCGAGGGCGCCGCCGCGCAGTAGGGGGCCACCTGTCGTTTTCCCTCAGGCTCCAGGCAAGGTGACGCGCTGGGCGAAGACGTCCGTCGGGCCGGATCGGCTGAGCGGACGGCTCATGGCGTAGACGGCGGCGAATCCACCGGGAAGCCCTGCCAGCCCCTCGTAGTCACCCAGGAAGTCGCCCTCCCGGGTGAGGTTGGCGGTATGCAGGTCGAACGGTCCGGCCATCCGGGTGAGGTGCCACGTGTGCGCGCCGTCTGCCGACCACGCGAACCAGGCGTCGGTCTGCAGCTCCGTGGTCGACCCCGGGTCCCGGAACTGGTACCAGGTGAGCCCGACCCTGCCGTCTCCGGCCACCGCCAGCGCCGGGAAGAACACCGCTTCGGGCGTGCTCACCACCACGGTCGGAGTGGCCCAGGTCGCTCCGCCGTCTGAGGATCGCGCCACCTGGACGGTCGAGCGCCCGCCGATGCCCTCTTCCGCCCAGCTCGCGTACAGGGAGCCGTCCGGGCCGGCGGCGAACCCGATGGCCAGCCCCGTCGCCCGAACCCCCATGCGCCCGGTGGGGTCGCGAACCACCGTGAACGGGGCATGCGCCACCGTCACCGGTGGGCTCCAGGTCGCGCCCTGGTCGGTGGAGCGGGTGACGGCGATCCGGGCGGGGACCGGCGGCCGCTGGCTGAAGTCGTGGGCCTCGATGAACGCGTCGACCAGCGTCCCGTCTTCGAGCAAGACCAGGGAGTGGTACTGCGTCTCCGAGTCCGCGCCGTAGATGAGGTCGGGATCGGACCATGTCCGGCCGCCGTCGGTGCTGCGAGAGAGGAAGGCCGAGTTGATGTCGCGGCTCTGGCCGGGAAGGGGCTTGCGGTACTCCACCCACGCCACGAAGGCCACGCCGGCGCTCCGGGGCGAGGCCACGATGGTCTCCTTGTCCGGGGTCCGGGCCGCTCCATGGCCCGCCCTGACCACCACGGGACGCGTCCAGACCGAGCCGCCGTCCGTCGAGGTGGACACGATGACCGACACCTCGGACCGGTCGGCCGATACACCCAGGCCGGCCAGCCAAGCGCGGCCGGGGCCCACGCTCAGCACGGGGTCGCTGGCCAGGCCGAACGGCCCTCCGGCGCAAGCGGTGATCGGCGGGGTCGCGCTCGTCCACGAGGCGCCGCCGTCATGGCTGGACGCCGCGACCAGACCGGCGGCGGCGCCTCGTGAGCTCCGGTCCTGCTGCCACCCGGCCACCAGGTGCTCGGGGTCGCTCGGGTCGGCCGCCACCGACGGCTCGACCTCCGAGGCGGGGGTGATCGTCGAGGTCGCCGAAACGGTGGCGCATCCGGCGAAGGGGTCGGCGGGGCTCAGGTCGAGCGGGGCGCCGATTGAGAACGCCACCGGGGGACGGCGGCTCGGCGCCGGACCCGAGCCGTCCAATCGCGGACTTGGCGCCGAGCCGCCGCCCCCGGCGGTGCACGCCGCGACCAGACACGTGATCAGCACGGGGGCGGACCTCGAGACGGCTCGGTGATGCCTCATCGATCGAAGGGTACGTGGACCGGGGGCTCCCCGGATTCACCCGGTCCATTTCGTATCCTGAGACTCCGAATGCGCGCGTCGAAGCTGTTCGCCAGGACCCTTCGCGAGGCGCCGGCCGAGGCGGAGGTGGCGTCGCATCGTCTCCTGCTCCGGGCGGCGTACATCCGCAAGCTCATGGCGGGTGTGTACAGCTGGCTGCCGCTTGGGTTCCGGACGCTGTCCAAGGCCGAGGCCATCGTGCGGGAGGAGATGGACGCCACCGGCGCCCAGCAGATCCGGTTGCCGATCCTGGTCCTGGCCGAGCCCTGGAAGCTGACGGGGCGGTGGCAGGCGTACGGCGAGGAGATGTTCAAGATCAAGGATCGCGGCGGCCGTGAGCTGGGGCTCGGGCCGACCCACGAGGAGACCGTCACGCCGCTGGTGGCGGCGGAGTTCGGCTCCTACCGCGACCTTCCCGTGAACCTCTACCAGGTGGAGTGGAAGTACCGCGACGAGCTGCGTCCCCGGTTCGGCCTGCTCCGCGGGCGAGAGTTCCTGATGAAGGACGCGTACTCCTTCGACCGCGACGCCACCGGGCTCGAGGCGTCGTACGGGGTGATGATGGACGCGTACCGGCGGATCTTCGACCGGTGCGGGTTGCGGTACGGAACCGTCGAGGCCGACCCCGGGCACATCGGCGGCGACGTCAACCACGAGTTCATGGCCAGAGCGGACGTGGGCGAGGACCAGTTCGTCGAATGCGACAACGGGGACTACACGGCCGACGTCGAAGCGGCCAGCCCCGGGCGTCCCGAGCCCGGCCCGCGGCCAGACCCCGAGCCCCTCAGGGAGATCGCCACTCCGGGTCGCCCGGGCATCCAGGATGTGGCCGAGCTCCTGGGCCGCCCCTCCTCCGACCTGCTCAAGTGCATCCTGTTCGACGCCG
>JBKPBM010000281.1:0-5903 GCA_046744325.1 Actinomycetota bacterium
GTGCTCCGGTCGTCCCAACCCCGGTACCGTGGGCCCCGCAGGTGCTGGCAATCACCCTGTGGAGCGACGATGCCAATCCGAAGGGGTGCTACGGCGCCGCCTCGCCGGGCATCACCAGGCTGTTCTCCGCGTGTGGGACCGAGCGGAAGTTCTGCACGCCCGACTACCGCTTCAAGGTGTGGTTCCACGTCGACGCCGACCTCATGCCCAGGCCGCAGCCGTTCACCCCTCCCACGGTGAGCATCGACCTGTCGTTCACCGACTCCAGGGGAGCCTCGCTGTTCGCCAGGAAGGACTCCGACAGCGCGCCGGCCTACGTCGCGCCGGGAAAGCCGCTCCGCACCTCGTTTGGACAGGCCTTCACCGTGCGGACCTCGAACCCAGGGACGTTCTCGGCGAACCTGACGATGGCCGACCCGGGCACCGGGATCACGCTGGCGTACAACGACTCGGTCGCCTCCACGGTCGACCCGTGCATATGACCCGAGGGGCCTCGGGCGGGCTTCGCGTCAGAAGAAGCCGAGCGCGGCTTTGGCCTCGTCCGACATCATCTCGGGCGTCCAGGGAGGACGCAGGACCATCTCGGCCTCGACCCGGTTCACGCCCTCCACCCCGCTCAGGAACTGCTTGATCTCGGCTTCGATCAGCGGGCCGATCGGGCATCCCATCGTGGTCAGGGTGTAGGTGATGTGCACGGCGTCGCCCTCCACGGCCACTCCATACACCAGGCCCAGGTCGACGATGTTGATGCCGAGCTCTGGATCCTCGACATGCTTGAGCGCCTCGAGCACCTGGTCGCGCAGATCGTCGGGATCCGACGGTGAGTCCTGAAAATCGCGAGCTTCGTTCATCGCATACTCCTCGGGGGCTATTCTAGGCACGCCTATGGCAGCTCAAGCCCGGCCGGACCCGGGCACCGTGGTGGCACCGAAGGAGCACGGGCGAATGCGGGTCGTCATCGTCGATGACCACCCCGTGACTCGAGACGGCCTGCGTTCCGCCCTTTCCACCTCCGATGAGGTGGACATCGTGGGCGAGGCCACCACGGGCGAAGAGGCCATCCCACTGGTGCACGACGTCGTTCCCGACGTCGTGTTCATGGACGTGCGGATGCCCGGGATGAGCGGGATCGAAGCGACTCGGGTCATCCGGGACGAGTGTCCCGACGTCAAGGTCATCCTGTTCACGGTCGAGGAGTCCAGGGCCTCGGTGGCGGACGCCATCCGGGCGGGGGTGTCCGGGTACCTGCTGAAGGACGTGAGCGCCGCCGAACTGGTCCAGGCGGCCAGGCTGGCCATGCAGGGCAAGGCGGTGATCCACCCCACGCTCACGATGAAGTTCATCGAGGAGGCTGAGTACGTCCAGCAGCCGAAGGAAGTGCCGCTCTCCCCTCGGGAGCTCCAGGTCCTGCAGAAGATCGCTTACGGCGCGACGACCAAGGAGGTGGCGCACGCCCTCAAGGTCTCGCCGCACACGGTGAAGACGCACCTCGAGCGCATCTTCGAAAAGCTCGGGGCCAATGACCGCGCGCAGGCCGTGGCCATCGCCCTGCGCAAGGGGCTCGTGGAGTAGGGCGCTCCTCACCGGCCCGAGCGAGGCTCGGGGACCCCTTGGGTCTGCTGCACCATACCGATCGCACCGACCAGCTCGGGCACCGAACGGACCACCGTTCCCCGCTCGCCGAGCGCCCGCCACAGTCCGGTGGCCTCTCCCCCGGTGAAGTCGCGTCCCTCGACCGGAACCCGGTCCAGCAGGAACAAGGCCACGCCGTCCATCGCCGCCACCAGCGCGGCCCGAAGGTTCTCCACGTTGCCCGGGCCGAAAGGGGCGTCGACGACGACCACGGCCGCGGCGGCCTGCATCAGCCCAAGGCTCTCCTCGGCGCTCGATGAATCGATGGACGAGAACGGGGGAACCACCACCCTGACCAGCCCCGCCTGCTGTGCCATCTCCGCGTCGGTGTCTCCCTGATGCAGCACGCCGGCGGTGACGTCATGACCCGCGTCGAGCAGCGCGCGCATGGCGGCCCCGCCCCGTCCGCCTCCGCCGACGACGTGCACGATCTTCTCCGGCCCGCCCCTGGCTCCACCAGCGTGACCCATCGCGTCGCTCGCCGGATCCACCGGGGCCCGCACGGTCACCGACAGCCCGCCCGTCATCTCGGATCGCCGGACCTCGGCCTCGATGCCAAAGACGTGAGCCAGGAGGTCGGGGGCGAGGATCTCCTCCGGGGTCCCGGACGCCAGGATCCGCCCCTCTGCGAGCACATACAGCCGGTCGGAGATGGCCGCCGCGAGATTCAGGTCGTGGAAGATCGCCATCACCGCCCGACCCTCTCCCCTGGCCAGCGCACGGACCATGACCATCGTCTCGACGACGTGGCGGATGTCCAGGTGGGTGGTCGGCTCGTCGAGGAGGACCACCGGCGCCTCCTGGGCCAGCGCCTGGGCCAGGATCACCCGCTGGCGCTCGCCCCCGGAGAGCTCCCCGATCGACCGGAACGCCAGGTGAAGGACCCCCGTCCGACCCATGGCCTCACGGATGGCCGGCCGGTCGCGTTCCACCCCGCCCGCCCACGGGCGGCGATAGGCCGAGCGCCCCATCGAGACCATCTCGTGCACGGTGTACTCGAAGGCGGGGGCGACCTCCTGGGGGACCACGGCCACCAGTCGGGCGGCCTCTCGCGCCGTCAGGGCATACGGGTCGACGCCGCGGATCCTGACCTCGCCGGAGATGGGCCGCAGGCCGCGGGAGGCCACCCGGATGATGGTCGTCTTCCCCGATCCGTTGGGACCGATCAGCCCGGTGACCAGGCCAGCGGGAGCTTGCAGGGAGACCGTCCGGAGCACCGGGCGCGGCCCGTAGGACGCATCCACCCCGGCCAGCACCAACCCGTCGCGATCAGGCCCGTCCACCCGCGACCCTTCGATCCCTTCGCAACAGGTAGAGGAAGAACGGCCCGCCGAGCAGCGCGGTCACCGCCCCCACGGGGATCTCCTCGGGCCGCAGGGCCGTGCGTGCCGCCAGGTCGGCCAGGATCATGAGCGAGGCGCCGCCCAGGATCGAGGCAGGCAGGAGCCGGCGGTGGTCCGCGCCGACCACCAGGCGCAGGATGTGCGGCGTCATCAGCCCAACGAATCCGATCACCCCCGCGACGGACACCGCCGCGGCAGTGAGCATGGCTCCCGTGGCGAGCATCCGGCGCTTGAAGGGTTCGACCTCGAGCCCGAGCTGTGACGCCCGCTCCTCGCCGAGCGCGGTGAGGTTCAGGTCGTGCACGTGGCCCAGGGCGAGGACCGTTCCGGCGACGATGAACGGCGACGCGGCCATCAGGGGCCGCCACCCGGCGCCCCCCAACCCGCCCAGCAGCCAGAAGTAGATCGAACGGATCTGCTGGCCGGAGAACGACATGATCAGCGAGATCGCCGCCGAGATGATCGCGGCCACGGCCACCCCTGCGAGCAGGAGCGTGGCGACCTGGACCGCCGGTCCGATCCGGGCCAGGCGGTACACGACGACGGCGGTCGCCAGCGCGGCGATGAACGCCGCACCGGACACGCCCAGCCCGCCCATCGCGCCGGCGCCGCCCGACACGATCACGATGATCGCCCCCATGGCCGCACCCGAGGAGACCCCGATGATCGCGGGATCGGCCATGGGGTTGCGGAACAGCGCCTGGAACACGACGCCAGCCGCAGCGAGCCCGGCACCGACCACGGCGGCCAGCAGCACCCGGGGCAGTCGGAGCTGGAACAGGATCGACACGGTCGCGTCCGCGACGCCGTGAGGCCGTCCGGCAAGGTGCGACTTCCAGGCGAACAGGCGAAGCGAGACCAGCGGCGAGATCCCGACGGAGCCGATCGCCACGCCCAGCAGCATGACCGTCACCAGGATCACGGCCAGGACCGGGACCACGTACCGGCGCCGACCCAACGGAGCCTCCATCAATCGAACACGCCGGGGTGCAGCGCCTGGGCCAGCGCCTCCAGCCCTTGGACCAGCCTCGGACCGGGCCGGCTCACCAGGTCCGCATTCACGGCCTCCACGCGACCAAGGCGGACCGCCGTCAGGCCCTTCAGCGCGGGATCTCCCTCGATCCCTTGCACCGAGTCGCCCGAGTCGCTGGTGAACAGGAAGACCGCGGGGTCCTCGCTGAGCAGCTGCTCCTTGGACCACTGGGGATAGGAGGACTTGGCGTTCGCCGTCACCGGGTTGCAGCCCGCTCGGCGCAGCAGGTCGAACAGGAAGTCGTGAGGTCCGACCGTGTACAGCCCGCCGATGTCCAGGAAGCAGGTCACCGGCGGCTCGATGGCGATGCGGGCGTGCAGGGTCTGAGCCTGGGCGTTCATCGCGGCGGTGAGCGCGACGGCCTGCTCCTGGGTCCCCGTGAGCCGACCGATGGTGTCGATGTCGTGCAGAGCGTCGTCGAACGAGGTCGCGTTCACCGTAAACACGGGGATCCCCAAGCCACGGAGGCGCTGCTTCCAGTCCTGGCCACCCGCCGTGGCCAGCAGGAGATCGGGATGGAGGGCCACCACCCGCTCGATGTTGGGCGCCACGCCGGAGCCACCGACCTCCGGGATGGACTTCGCGGCCGGCGGATAGTTGTCGAACGCGTGGTAGGAGACCCCGACCAGCCGACTCCCCAGGCCGAGGGCGAACACGATCTCGGTGTTCGCCGGAGCGAAGGTGACGATCCGCCGAGGCGCCGCGTCCAGCGTCACGGTGACGCCCTCGTCGTCGGTGAGGGTCAGCGGGAACGTCGCCGGGGACGTCACGGGTCCCGGACGCACGGGTGGTGTGGTGCCCGGGGCGCCCACCGAGGGATTGGATCCCCTCGAGCAGCAGACGCCCACCAGCATGAGCACGACGGCGACCTGCAGGGCCAGCCGGGGCGAGGTGCCGCGGCCGCGGTTCCATGGCCGAACGTGCATGACCTGCTCCTTTCGGTCCGCGGCCGCCCCCTCACGACGAGAGCCCCCGGGGTGGCTCGTCTCGCCACCGGAGGCTCCGCGTGAAGAAGCGGCCTCCTCTCGAGCGCGAAGAGCGCGGCCGAGCGTCTCCTGGCAGGTCTCCTGACTTCCGGTTGGGCACCCCGTCGAGTGCGACGCTCCCCCGAACCTTCCCAGGGTTTCCCCCAGTGGCATCTCTCGGGTTCGCTCCCCGGTCACAGTGGCGCGACCGTGCCGGTCTCTCACCGGCTTCCCTCTTCGGCTCGAGCGGGGTGCCGCCCCGCCCGTGGCCACCATGAGACGCGGTATTCGATTGCCCCGCATTCTAGACCCGCCGAGCGCGCGCCTCGAACGCTCGTTCAAGTGGCAAAGTTCGCGGAAGGGCGTTTACACTTCGGCCCGAGGAAGGGTGCGCGGGCGACTGACGATCCTGCTGCTGGCCACGGCCTTGACAGGCTGTGCTCGCGTGGCGGCCGGCCCGTCCGCAGCGCCCGCTCCCACACCCGATTTCATCACGTTCCGCGTCATGTCCCGGTCGAGCCCGTCCCCGTTGATGGGCGTCGACGCCGGCGGGGTGCACGCCGTGTTCCCGGAGAGCTGGCAGGCTGTGCCCCTCCCGGCCGCGCGCTATCCGCAGCAGGGGTTCATCGCCTCACCGAGCCTGTCCGAGTGGGAGCAGGGGATGGGGACCGTCGGGGGGATGGAGGCGTTCTGGATCGACGTCGGGAAGGTCGGGATCCCCTCGGACTACTACTACCTGGCCGCCAGGGGCTCACTCCTGGGGCGGCTGTCCGAAGACAAGGAGTGCCGACCCGGACACCGGACCGTCTTCGTCGACCACCCACCTGACCTCACGGGGATGCGCTACTCGCCCAGTGACTACGTCGCCTCTGCGTCCGGAACCTGCCGGAGCGAGGGCGATACGGAGCCGGCGCGCTGGACGTACATGGT
>JBKPBM010000302.1:0-3398 GCA_046744325.1 Actinomycetota bacterium
GCCCCGAGATCATCTGGTCGGTGAGGACCGACATCCCCCAGATCCTGGGGACGTGGGCGTAGAAGGGATACAGCGGCGTGCTCCCGAACGTCAGGAACGAGGCGGGAACGGTGGGCACGATCGACTGGAGGAACAGGTACAGCATGCGCATCGGATAGGAGAGCCCGGGCATCTCCGGCAGCGGACTGATCACCGGCCACCACATCAGCGTGGCGGTGGAGAACAGCATCAGGTGGATGGCGAAGTGCACGGGCTCGTGCTCCAGCGAGAGCTGGACCATGAGCGGCCAGTGCAGGATCACGATCCCGGTGTTGAACAGCACCATGGCGATGAACGGCCGGGTCAGCTGGCGCATCACCCGGAACACCGGCCGGGGGGCCAGCAGCCGCCGGAGCATCCAGGCCGGCATCCCCAGGAGCATCAGGGGCGGCGCGGCGAAGGCGATCAGCATGTGCTGGACCATGTGCATGCTGAACAGGTACTTGTCGGCCAGGTCGTCCAGCGGCCAGCCCACGGCCACCCAGATTGCCAGCACGCCCAGCGTGAACCACGCGATCTGCTTTCGGCTGGCCACGTCTCCGGAGGCATCCGCGGGCATCTCGCGCCGGCGACGGTGGATCGACCAGAGGTAGGCGCCCTCCGCCAGGACGACCAGCAGCCACACGTCAGGGTGTGGATCGAACGCCGGGATGCGGCTGAGGGCCAGCATCGGCTACTGCCCGAACCGTCCGTGCCCGAGGACCAGCGTGACGGTGAGCACCACCCCGTACACCACCAGGGCCAGCGACAGGCCGGTGACGAACAAGCGCAGGAAGATCGGGCTGTCGAAGCGCAGGTGCATGAACCACAGGACCACCAGCGAGAACTTCACGAAGGCGAAGAACAGCAACAGCGCCACCAGCAGCCCGTGGGGAAGGTCGAGGTAGTACAGGGCCACCTCGGCAGCTGTGGCGAGCGCCAGGACGATGGCCACCATCACGTACTGCTTCGGGCCGGGATGGGCGGCGAGCTCGGGCTCGTGGGCCGTGGCGGCCGGCTCGGTGGCGGCTGCGGTCTCCTGGATCTCGGTCCCCATCTCGCTCCTCGCTGCGTTCACTTCCCGGTCGGGATGAGGTAGACCACCGTGAAGATGACGATCCAGACGATGTCGACGAAGTGCCAGTACAGACCCACCAGCTCGACCGCCTCGGCCTTCTCCACCGGCAATCGGCCGTCGAGTGACATCCCGAACAGCGACAGCAGCATCAGGATCCCGCCGGTGACGTGGGCGCCGTGGAACCCGGTCAGGACGAAGAAGCTGGTGCCGAACAGGTTGGTCTTGAGGGTCAGCCCGTCCTGGACGAACCGGGTGAACTCGTAGACCTGGCCGGAGATGAACGTCATCCCCAACAGCGCCGTGGCCATCAGCCACACCCGCAGCCTCTGGTGATCTCCCCGCTGGATGGCCGCCAGGGCCAGCACCATGGTCAGACTGCTCATCAACAGCACGAACGAGCTCACCGACGTGTAGGGGATGTCGTAGACCTGCCGGGGCGTGGGCGTGTTCGGGAGCTGCTTGTTCCGATAGAGGAGAAACGTGGAGATCAGCGCCCCGAACAGCAGGCATTCGGATCCCAGGAAGGCCCACATCCCCAGCTTCGCGTGCGAGAGCCCGGTGCTGGTGCGGGTGCCCTGCGGGGCGGCCGCTGCGTGGCTGACGGCCATCAGCCCGCCTCCTCCGGCTCGGGCTCGGCGGACGGCTCGATGGCCCACCCGAACAACCCCGTCAGCAGGATGATCCCCCCGTCGATCACCAGGATCGTCGAGTAGATCAACCCATAGAAGAGGATCGGCAGGCCCAGGGCAGCCAGCACGGGGTAGAACGACGGCGAGGGCATGTGGATCCCATGCCCGCCGCCGTGGCCCTCGCCATGCCCGTCCGGCTCCTCCGGGCTCTCGTGCCCCCTCGACCCGCCTGCCACCACGGGTTCGAGCCGGCCCCCCTCGCCCTCGGCGTACTTCCGGTGCCAGAAGTCGTCGAGCGAGTGGACGATGGGGATCTCCTCGAAGTTGTAGGCGGGGGGCGGCGAGGACGTCATCCATTCGAGCGTTCGGGCGTCCCAGGGGTCCTCGGCCGACCGGACCCTCGCCCGCATCGTCCGCACCACGTTGACGATGAACACCAGGATCGACAGCGCGATCATGAACGCGCCCACCGAGGAGACGAAGTTCCAGAAGCTCCACCCCGCGTAGCTCGGGTAGGTGTAGATCCGCCGCGGCATCCCTTCGAGGCCCAGGATGTGGAACGGGCCGAAGGTGACGTTGAACCCGATCAGCATCAGCCAGAAGTGCAGCTTGCCGATGCCCTCGGACAGCATGCGGCCGAAGGCCTTCGGCCACCAGTAGTAGACGCCGGCGAACAGCCCGAAGATGCTGCCGCCGAACAGCACGTAGTGGAAGTGGGCCACGATGTAGTACGTGTCGGTCTGCTGGTAGTCGGTGGGAACCACGGCGTGCGTCACCCCCGACAGCCCTCCGATGGTGAACATCGCGATGAAGCCCACCGCGAACAGCAGCGGAGACTTGAACGAGATGTTCCCGCCCCACAGGGTGGCCAGCCAGTTGAAGATCTTCACCCCGGTGGGCACGGCGATGAACATCGTGGAGATGGCGAAGGCGGAGTTCGCCACCGGCCCGAGCCCGACGGCGAACATGTGGTGCGCCCACACACCCCAGCCCATGATGCCGATGGCCATGCCCGAGAACACCACCACCGGGTAGCCGAACAGCGGCTTGCGCGCGAACACGGGAAGGACCTCGGAGACGATCCCCATCGCCGGCAGGATCAGGATGTACACCTCAGGGTGGCCGAACAGCCAGAAGAAGTGCTGCCACAGGACCGGGTCCCCGCCCTTGGCCGCCTGGAAGAAGTTCGTCCCGAACCGTCGGTCGAAGAACAGCTGGACCAGGCCGACGGTCAGGACCGGGAGGGCGAAGACCAGCAGGAACTGCACCACGAAGGTCATCCACACGAACACCGGCATGCGCATCAGGCTCATGCCCGGGGCGCGCATGTTGATGATGGTGACGGCGAGGTTGATCGCCGACACGGTGGAGGCGATGCCCAGGATCAGCAGGCCCAGCGCGTAGAAGTCCATGTTGTGGGCGGGCGACTGCGTGGACAGCGGGGCGTAGCCGAACCACCCCCCGTTGGGCGCCCCGCCCAGCAGGAAGCTCGAGTACAGGAACAGCCCGCCGAACAGGAACGCCCAGTAGCTGAACGCGTTGAGCCGGGGGAAGGCGACGTCCCGGGCCCCGATCATCAGCGGCACCAGATAGTTGAAGAACGCAGCGGACAGCGGCATGACCACCAGGAAGATCATGGTCAGGCCGTGCATGGTGAAGATCTGGTTGTACTC
>JBKPBM010000322.1:0-12872 GCA_046744325.1 Actinomycetota bacterium
GCCCAGGTCCGCTGCCATCCGGGCCGCGGCCGCCGCGGCGGCCCCATCGATGCCCACCACCAGCGTGTGCTTTCCAACCCCACGCAGGACGAACCGCAGCCCCTCCACGTCGACGAGGAAGTTGTGGTTGGTGATGCCCCCGGCCAGCGGCTCTATCTCGAAGGATCGCCCCGGCCAGAACCGGTCGACGAGCGAGCGGGGATTCACGCGCGCATTCTGCACCGGATGCAACGATGGAGCCCGCAGGTCCATATCGACAGCGTGGAAGTCCCGATCGGTCGGCCATCGGAGGTGGAGGAAGGCGACATCAGGTTCGAGAGGTTCGCCATCATCGTCGACCTGCTGCGCGAGACCTATGCATCACCAGCCCTTCGCGCCGCGTTGTACCAGATCGCCTGAGAGCTGCCCGGCGTCGAGCTCCTCGGATCGGTGAAGGATCCGGCGGGGCGGGGTCGGGGTCGGGGTTGCCTACACCGGCGGCGGAGACCAGCACCAGCTGATCTTCGACCCGGACACCTCGGCGCTGCTCGGCGAACAAGCGGTGGTGGTGGACCCGGAGGAGGCACATCTGGACGTCGACCCGGGCACGGTGGTCTCGTGGTCGGCCTACCTCGCCTCCGTGGGTGGTCGACTCGACCACGGAACGCCCCAAGTGGTGCGTCGTCGAAATGACCTGGCCCTGCATGAGGTCCCCGAACACGGTTCGGCGCCTACGCCACGGCGTGTTCGCGAGCGTCGAGGCGCCGAGAGAGGCGATAGAGTTGTGGCCGAGCACGGGACCGACGATCCCAAGCCCTTCGTCTGGCGCAAGACCGCCGAAGAGATGGTCGAGAAGGTGCGGCGCGGACGAACAGCGCTTCACCAGGCCCACGCCCCGCCTGCACCACTCGTGCCAGAAGCAGGAGGACCGTCCGCATGTCGCAGGTTGCACTTCGGCCGGTGGAAGTTGGGGATCTCGACGCGATCTTCGAGCAGATGCGCGACCCGGAGTCAGTACGCATGGCGGCATTCACGACTGAAGACCCGAACGATCGAGGCGCCTTCGACGCGCATATGTCGAAGGTCATGTCCTCCTCTGAGAACACGCTTTGGGCCATCATCCGCGACGCTCGGCTCGTCGGCACCATCGCGAGCTACGTCTCGGAGGGAGCGACCGAGGTCACCTACTGGATAGATCGCACGTGCTGGGGGCAGGGGATCGCAACGGAGGCGCTCAGACTGCTCCTCCAGGAGATCCCGGTTCGGCCGATCCGAGCCCGTGCTGCGAGCGACAATGCTGGGTCGTTACGAGTCCTGCAGAAGGCGGGCTTCCACCCGATCGGTACCGAAGTGTCCTTTGCCCCCGGACGGGCCGCCGAGATCGAAGAGACCATTCTCGAGCTCCCTTGAACACCTGGACCGCACCTGTACTCCACCAGGTCAACTCAGCGACACACCACTAGCCAGCGCCGGCCGTCGGGTCGAGCGCGACGACGAGCGAGGTCGTGGCCCACTCCGAGAGCGGCCTTCCCTCGCGCCAGCCCTGATACTTGGCCGCAAGGAGGCGGCGGGCCAGCGCCTCCTCGGCCGGATCGATCACCAGTCGCGCCGTCGCATCGGTCCCACCATGGACGTCGGGTCGCAGGTCCCTCGGACCACCCAGGCGCACGCGAACCCGTGGGGTGACCTGGAGGTTGCGCACCCAGTCGGAGCGGTCCCCGCCTCCCGACAACACGTAGACCGTCCCCTCGCGCTGCGCGTACCAGATCTCGATGGTGTGCGGGCGCCCGGTTCGTCGCCCGCTCGTGGTCACGTACGCGAAGTCGCTCATGGCCCGGGTCCCTCGGATCGGTAGATGCGGCAAGCCTACCGGGCGCATCCGTTGGGAACAGTTGGGTGCAGCGAACCCGCTCCTCTCCTCCCATGATGGGATCCCATGGGCGTCATCCGCACCGAACCCAGGCCCGCTCCCCCGGGGGTGAGGCGCCAGGTCCGACGGACCGGGCTCGATCGCCTGGCCTCACTGGCCCCGTCCGTCGCCGGGCCCGGCGCCATCGTCGCCGGCGTCCTGATCGTGTTGCGCGCGTTCGCCTTCCAGGGACGGATCTCCATCCAGTACCCGGATGTGCTCCCGTTCTGGCTTCCCACCTACTGCTTCCTGGGCAAGAGCCTGGCCGCCGGCCACGTCCCAGCCTGGAACCCCCACGTCATGGGGGGGATCCCGTTCGCCTCCGACCCCCAGACCGGCTGGCTGTATCTCCCCGCGATGGTCCTGTTCGCCCTGCTGTCCTGCGGGACGGCCCTGCGGTGGTTCATCGTCCTGCAACCGCTGATGGCGGGCCAGGGGCTGTACACGTTCCTGCGCACGGAACGGCTGTCGCGGCCGGCGGCCACCGTGGGCGGGCTGGCCCTGGCCCTCCCGCTGGCCACCTCGTACCAGGTGCTCAACCTCCCGTTCTCGGGGGCCGTGGCATGGACCGCCGTCCTGCTGGCCGTCGCCGCTCGGTTCCTGCGCGCCGAGCGATGGCCGGCCAGGCTGGGGTGGCTCCTGGCCGCCGGGGTGGCCTGGGGGCAGGTGGCGGGGGCGAACCTGACCGACGGGCTCATGATCGCCACCGGCGCCCTCGCCCTCTACGCGGCCGCCAGGCTCGCCGGGGACGTTCGGGCCCACACCCGCCCACGCGGGCAGGCGCTGGCGATGGCCGGCCTGTTGGCGGCCGCCCTCCCCGCGGTCAACCTGGCGGTCCTGATCCCGCGACTGGCCTACCTCCCGCGGACCAGCCTGGGCCTGGGGTACCAGGGGCTGGAGGCCATGTCCCAGCAGCTCACGGGGCGAGCAACGTCCGGCCTGGTGTTCGAGCCCGGAACCGGCCTCCTGTGGCCACTTCGCCTGGTCCTGTCACCCGGGATGCATCTGGGGGCGGTGGCGCTGGCGCTGGCCTTCGCCGGGTGGGCAGCGAGGGGCCGTCGCCATCTGGCCGGGGCCTTCGCGCTGTTCGGACTGCTGTGCTACGTGCTGATGCTCCAGGCCGTGAGCGTTCGGCTGGCTCCCCGCCTTCGAGGGACCTCGCTGGGCGACCTGTACCTCCACGATCCCAGCCGGTTCCGGTTCGGTCTCCTGATCTCCATCGCCGTGCTGGCGGGGGTAGGGGTTGAGGCCTGGCGGCAGTCCGGGCCCGGGGGGTGGCCCCGGCGAGTGCTCATGCTGGCGCCGGGGATCATCGTGTGGGGGGTGCTACCCCCGGCGTTGCACGTCGGCTCGCTCCCCGGCCTGCTGCTCGTGGGCGCCCTGGCCGGGGCGGCTGCGCTGGCCGTGTCGTCCCGGCGTCCCACCCTGGCGGCGGTGATCCCTGCGGTGCTGTTCGTCGAGCTGGTGGCCGGCGGCATCGCCCTGCCGAGCCCGGCGTCGCAGGCGCAGCCCGACGTGGGAGCCGAGACGGCGGGCTTCCTCGGCCCGATCAACCCGTTGACCCAACCCGTGACGCTCATGAGCTCCTACCTCGCCGAGGCGGACCGCCCGATCGTCCGGGCTCTTCGGGACGGTGGCGGCGGCCGGTACCAGACCCTCGGGCCGGGCATCTGGGACCCCAGGGGCTACCACATCCACCAGCACCGGATCAGCTGGGGCCTGCTCGGGATGCAGCAGTCGATGCTGTTCGGCCTGGAGGAGGGCCAGGGCTACAACCCGGCTCAGCTCGTGCGGTTCTGGACTCTCGTGCGCGCCCTGGACCCGAAGCGGATCCGGTACAACGCCGGGTACTTCGAGCACGGGAACCCCGTGGCGCTCGACCTGCTGCAGGTGAACTGGGCCATCGCCCCGTCCAACCGTCTGGCCCCGGTGCCCGGGGCCACCAAGGTGGCCGTGGAGGACCCGTGGGCCCTGTACCGGCTGCCGCACCGCTTCGCCCGGGCATCCCTGATCTCCACGTGGTCGACGGTGGCCACGCCCGAGGACGCGCTGGCCGCCGTGACGAGCGCCGGGTTCGACCCCGGGCGGGTGGCTGTCGTGGAGGTATCGGCGGGCCCGTCGGCCGGGTCAGGACCCTCGTCCGGGTCGGTCCCGGTGCACTACGTCCAGCAGGGACCTCAGGCGGCCACGGTCGTGGTCGATGCCGATCACGCGGGGATCGTGCTGATCCGCAACGCCTACGATCCCAACTGGCACGCCACCCTCGACGGGGCGCCGACCACCCTGTTGCCAACGGATGACCTCGACCAGGGGGTCGCCGTCGGCCCCGGGCGCCACGTCATCCGGCTCAGCTACGACGACCCGTGGGTCGGGTACGGGCTGCTCGGCTCCGGGCTGGTCCTGGCGCTGTTCGTCCTGGCGATCGCGCTCTCGGGTAGGCGAGCCCGGAGGCTATCCTGACCGTGCATGGATGAGGATCTTCTCGAACGTCTCTCCCGGGGAACGGCCGTGGTGGACCTCTCGACCTGGCGAACGGTCGCCGTCGACGGGCCCGAGGCGCTCCACTGGCTGAACGACCTGGTGTCGGCCGATCTCTCCGACCTGGCGCCCGGGCGGGCGAAACCATCGCTCCTGCTCTCCCCGACCGGACGGGTCCGTGCCCAGTTCACGGTCTCGGTGGCTGGCGGCTCGGTCCTGCTGATCCAGGACCCGGCCCAGCCCCGTTCCATCCTCACCTTGCTCTCGCCGTACACCCTGTCGCACGAGGTGACGCTCGAGGATCGAAACGACGCCGTCGCCCTGTTCGCCTTCCCGGGTCGCACCGAGGCTCCCGAGGTGGCCGGCGCGTTTCCCTGCGCCCCGTCGTGCGCGGGTCCGGGGGCCGACCTGATCGTTTCGGCCGAGGCCCATGACCGGGTCCTGGCGACGCTGTCCACCTCGTTCGCCGTGGCCGGCCGGGACGATCTCGAATCGTGGCGGGTGAAGGCCGGGGTCCCGCGCCTCGGGATCGACGTCCTCGAGGAGGATCTCCCCGAGGAGGGCGGCCTGGCCGACGCCGTCGCCTTCGACAAGGGGTGCTACCTGGGACAGGAAGCGGTGGCGCGGGTTCGCAACCTCGGACACCCGAGGCGACTGGTGGTCCATCTCCAGACGGACGACCGCGCTCCGGTGTCCGTCGGCGATACGGTCCATTCGGACGGCCGCGAGGTGGGGACGGTGACCAGCGCCGCCCGCGACCGGGCACGCTGGGTGGTGCTCGCCCGGGTGCGCTGGGATGCCGCGCGGGTGCCACTGAAGACCTCGCTCGGGGCCACCCTGCGTCCGATGAGCGCCGTCCCCGGGTAGGCCGGCCCGGATGGCTGCTCCACCGGCCCCGCGGGCGCGCATGGCCGTCCGGGTGGAGGGGATCGTCCAGGGGGTGGGGTTCCGCCCGCGGGTGCACGCCCTGGCCACGTCGATGGGCCTGGCCGGATTCGTGGGCAACGACGAGGCCGGGGTGTTCATCGAGATCGAGGGGGATCCCCCAGCCATCGACCGGTTCCTGGCGTTGCTCCGCGACGCACCACCGGCCCTGGCAGTGATCGAGCGCCTGGAGGCCCGGGCCATGGACCCGGTCGGGGAACGGTCCTTCGTCATCGTGCAGAGCGAGCCGGGCGGGGAGGGCCGCACCCTGATCGCCCCGGACACGGCCACCTGTGATGACTGCCTGCGCGAGCTGTTCGACCCCGGCGACCGGCGGTACCGATACCCCTTCATCAACTGCACCAACTGCGGGCCGCGGTTCACCATCGTCACCGGGGTCCCCTACGACCGGCCGAACACGACGATGGCGGGGTTCCCCATGTGCTCCGACTGCGCCCGCGAGTACCGCGACCCTGGCGACCGGCGCTTCCACGCCCAGCCGGTGTGCTGCCCGGCGTGTGGCCCATCGCTCCGGTTGGTGGACCGCGACGCCGCAGCGCTCGCACCTGCGGAGGACGCCCTGGCCCGAGCGGTCGAGCTGGTGGCGGCGGGCGCCGTGCTGGCGGTCAAGGGGCTGGGCGGCTACCACCTGGCCGTCGACGCCGCGTCGGAGCCCGCGGTGAGCGCGCTTCGAGCCCGGAAGCATCGCGAGGACAAGCCCTTCGCCGTGATGGTTCCGGACCTCGACTGGGCGGAGCGCCTGTGCGAGGTGGATCAGGATGAGGCCGGGCTCCTCGCCGGCGGGCGGCGTCCGATCGTCCTGGTCCGCCGCCGGGTTCCTCCCGACGCACCCCTCGCTTTCGCGGTGGCCCCCGGCAACCGGTCGCTGGGGCTCATGCTCCCCTACACCCCCCTGCACCATCTCCTGGCGCGAGGCCTCGGCCGGCCCTTCGTGCTGACCAGCGGCAACCGCTCTGACGAGCCCATCGCCTACCTGGACGGCGAGGCCCGGGAGCGCCTGGGCCGGATCGCCGAGGCGTTCCTGGTCCACGACCGACCCATCCACATGCGAACCGACGACTCGGTGGTCCGGTCGTTCCGGGGACGCGAGCTGCCCGTGCGCCGCTCACGTGGCTTCGCTCCCCAGCCGGTCTCCCTGTCGCGGCCCGTGCCCCGGCCCGTGCTGGCCTGCGGCGCGGAGCTGAAGAGCACGTTCTGCCTGGCCCGGGGCCGGCACGCGTTCGTCTCGCACCACATCGGGGACCTGGAGAACGAGGAGACCTTGCGGTCGTTCACCGAGGGGATCGAGCACTTCCAACGCCTGTTCGACATCCGACCGAGGGTGGTCGCGCACGACCTGCACCCCGAGTACCTGTCCACGAAGTACGCCCTCGAGCAGGAGCGCGTGGAAACCGCCGGCGTCCAGCACCACCACGCCCACGTCGCCTCGTGCCTGGCCGACAACGGCGAGGAGGGACCGGTGATCGGGGTGGCCTTCGACGGGCTGGGCTACGGCACGGACGGGACGCTGTGGGGCGGCGAGTTCCTGGTGGCCGACCTGGCGGGATTCGACCGCGCGGGCTACTTCGAACCCGTGCCCATGCCCGGTGGTGCTGCGGCGATCCGCCAGCCCTGGCGCATGGCAGCCGCCTACCTCCAGCAGACGTTCGGGCCGGAGGGTCCCGAGGACCTCGCCGTCCTGCGCCGCCACGAGGCCCAGGCCGGCCCGATCCTGGCCATGGCGCGGGCCGGGGTGAACTCGCCTCTCACGTCCAGCGCCGGCCGGCTGTTCGATGCGGTCGCCGCGCTGCTGGGCGTGCGCGACGAGATCAACTACGAGGGCCAGGCCGCCATCGAACTGGAGCAGCTGGCCGATCCGGTCGAGCCCGGGGCCATGGCCCCCCATCTGTCCGGAGACGTGCCCTTCCTGGTGTCGGGGACCCGGTTCGTCGAGCAGGTCGTCGACGAGCTCGGCCGGGACCGGACGCCGTCCTCGATCGCCGCGCGGTTCCACAACGGCTTGGCCCTGGCCATCCTGGAGGGGTGCCGCCGGATCCGGGAGGCGGCGGGACTCTCCACGGTTGCCCTGTCCGGCGGGGTGTTCCAGAACCTGGTCCTGCTGACCCGGTCCGTCGGCCTGCTGGAGGAGGACCAGTTCCGGGTGCTGGTCCACTCGCGAGTCCCTCCCAACGACGGTGGGATCAGCCTGGGGCAGGCGGCCGTCGCCGGCGCCCGGGACCGCTCGGGGGAGCGAGCAGGATATCGGGAGCTCGGGCCCTACCATTGGTCGGACCCGTCCTGGCCTTTCGTCCCATTGCCGCCTTCCCCCGACCGTCGGTAGCCTGCCTGCCTGGAAACCGGCCGGTCATCCGGGCCGCATGAGGGGAGAAGCCCGCACGTGACAACGACATCTGCCCGCCGCCGCGCCCGCGGCGTGCCGCTGGCGCTTCGCCTGGCCGCCATCGGATGCTCGGCCAGCCTGGCGGCGGTCCTGCTTCCCGCGCTGGGGGCCCGCGCCGACTCCTCCTTCATCCCCACCGCGGATGCCTGGGTCGACGCCGCCCACGCCAACCGGAACCACGGGACCGATCCCACGCTCCAGCTCACGTCGACGCCCGGCAAGAACGACTACCTGACGTTCGTCGCCTCGAGCCTGACCGGCACCGTCACCTCGGCCACCCTGCAGGTGTTCGTGCGGGCCGTTCCGTCCGGTGCGACACTCGACGTGCACACCGTCGCCGACACGAGCTGGGCGGAATCCGCCATCACCTATGCGAACGCCCCAGCGATGGGAGCCGTGCTGCACACCTCGGGACCGCTCGCCAAGAACGCGTACGCCTCGATCGACGTGACCGCGGCCGTCGCCGGCAACGGCACCTTCAGCTTCGGCCTGACCACGGCGGCGACGTCCACGATCAAGCTGTCGTCTCGAGAGGACGGCGCCCACCCGCCGAAGCTGGTCGTGGCCACCAGGCCGCCCGACACCACCCCGCCCACGGTCCCGGCCGGGCTCACGGCCGCGCCGGCCCCCACCGAGATCGACCTCTCCTGGTCGCCTTCCACCGACGACGTCGGCGTGGCCGGCTACTCGGTCTATCGGGACGGCGTCGCGCTGGGTTCCGTGGACGGAACGACGACGTCGTTCGCCGACACGAGCCCCGCGCCGGATACCTTCTACGCCTACGCCGTCGACGCGTTCGACGCCGCGGGCAACCGGTCGGACCAGTCGGACCCGGCGCAGGCGATCATCGACACGCAACCCCCCACCGTTCCCGGCAACGTCACGGCCACCGCCGAGGACGTCGATGAGGTCGAACTCTCGTGGTCGCCATCCACGGACACGGTGGGCGTGACCGGGTACACCGTCTACCGGGGGGGAACCCTCCTCGGCTCCGTGGGAGGAGACACCACGTCCTTCGACGACGCCTCCGCCTTCCCCGGGACGACCTACACCTACACCGTTGACGCGTCCGACCTGTCCGGGAACCGTTCGTCGCAGTCGCCGCCCGCCTCGGCCTCGACCGACTTCCAGATCGCGGCGGCGGGGGACATCGCGTGTTCCCCGGACGATTCCCGATACAACGGGGGACAGGGCACGGCCTCCTCGTGCCGCCAGCTGCACACCTCTGACCAGCTGATGGCCATGCGGCTGAACGCCATCCTGACCCTGGGCGACGAGCAGTACGAGAACGGCGAGCTGGCCAACTTCCAGGTGGCGTACGAATCGTCGTGGGGCAGGCAGCGCGGGATCACCTTCCCGGTGCCGGGCAACCACGAGTACCAGACGCCCGGCGCCGCCGGCTACTACGCATACTTCGGGGCCGCCGCCGGAGACCCCACGAAGGGTTACTACAGCTTCGACATCGGCGGGTGGCACATGATCGCCTTGAACTCGAACTGCTCGGCCATCGGGCAGTGCTGGGCAGGCTCGGCCGAGGAGACATGGCTGAAGGCCGACCTGGCCGCCCATCCAGCCCAGTGCACGCTGGCCTTCTTCCACTACCCACGGTTCTCCTCGGGGCAGCAGGGCAACATCACGGGGGTGGGCGCGTTCTGGAAGGACCTCTACGCGGCGCACGCCGACCTGGTGCTGAACGGGCACGATCACGACTACGAGCGCTTCGCCATCCAGAACCCCAGCGAGGTGGCCGACCCGAACGGCATCCGTGAGTTCGTGGTGGGCACGGGCGGCGAGGAGCACCACGCGATGGGGATCACCCAGCCGACCAGCGAGGTTCGCAACGCCGACGCATTCGGGGTGCTGGTGCTGAAGCTCCACGCGACCAGCTACGAGTGGGAGTTCGTGAGCGACGGGGGGACGTTCACGGACTCCGGCAGCGACTCCTGCCGCTAACCGCCCCGCACCGGCCCCGTCGCCGGGTGCCTTCCGCGATTCGACCCGCTCGACATCCGCGTGCCACGCTTCACCCGAGCGATGATCACGGGAGCGCTGCTGGCGACGGTGGGAGGTGGGATCGCCCATGCCCTCTCCATCGCCTTCGGGATGACCTGGGAGATCCTATGGGCCCTGGTGCTGGGGTTCTTCCTCTCCGGGGTGGTCCAGGCGGTGGTGTCCAAAGGCGAGATGACCCGGCTGCTGCCCGACGATTCGCCACGCTCGCTCGTGGTGGCCTGCGGCCTGGGGGCGGCGTCCTCCTCCTGTTCCTACGCCGCGGTGGCCCTGGCCCGGTCCATCTTTCGCAAGGGAGCCGACTTCACCGCCGCCATGGCCTTCGAGTTCGCCTCGACGAACCTGGTGTTCGAGCTGGGGATCATCCTGGCGTTGCTGATCGGCTGGCAGTTCACCCTGGCCGAGTTCCTCGGAGGGTTCCTGATGGTGGCGCTGCTGGCGATGCTGTTCCGAGCCTTCCTGACCCCGAGGCTGGTCGAAGCGGCGCGCCGGCAGGCCGACAAAGGGCTCCAGGGCATCATGGAAGGCCACGCGGAGATGGACATGTCGGTGGCCGGCGGGTCGATCTGGTCGCGGATCACCTCGCCGCGCGGGGCCACGGCCATCAGCCACTTCTTCTGGGCCGACTGGGCGGCGATCTACAAGGACGTGTTCGGGGGCCTGCTGATCGCCGGGGCGCTGGCGGCGTGGGTCCCGAACCGCGTCTGGCAGGGCTTTTTCCTGGTCCACCATCCGCTGCTGGCCAGGATCTGGGGACCGCTGATCGGGCCGCTCGTGGCCGTCGTGTCGTTCGTGTGCTCGATCGGGAACGTGCCGCTGGCGGCGGTGCTGTGGAACGGAGGGATCAGCTTCGGTGGGGTGATCAGCTTCATCTTCGCCGACCTGATCGTGCTGCCCATCCTCAACATCTACCGCAAGTACTACGGCCCGAAGGTGAGCCTGTTCCTGCTGGCCACCTTCTACGCCACGATGGCCGGGGCAGGACTGGTGGTCGAGGTGGCGTTCGGGGCGCTGGGGCTGGTGCCGGGCGGCCCCAGACACGCGAAGGTGATCGAGGCCAGCGTGCACCTGAACTACACGACGGCCCTGAACATCGTGTTCCTGGTGCTGGCGGTGGCACTGGCCGCTCGGTTCGTTCGCACGGGCGGCCCGGCCATGCTGCGGATGATGAACCGCCCGCCCGACCACCGCTAGATCGAGCGACGGGCCGAATCCTCTCGCTACGCGGTGGCCCCCCCGGCCCGACCAGGCAGCCGCCGGCGCTGGACCGTGATCAACGTGCCTCCCGCGAGCAGGATGCCGAGGGCCGCAAGCGACACGATCAGCCAGGGACTCGACGAGGTTGGACGGGGCTGCGAGGCGGCCACCGGAGCGGCCACCGGAGCGGCCGTGGTGGACGGAGCGGCCGCCGGAGGAACCACCGCCGCGACGCTCCCGACGACAACCGGCGAGGCCGCGTTGCCCACGACCACGGCACCGACCATGCCCGGGTGGATGATGCACGCGTACGGGTAGATCCCCGGCGCGGCGAAGACGTGGGAGTAGACGCCGTTCTGGAACAGATCCGAGCTGCTGCCCCAGCCGAACCCCAGCCCAGTCACCGTGTGCCCGATCGTGTCCTTGTTGGTCCAGGTCACGGTGGCCCCGGGCTTCGCGTACAGCACCGTCGGGCCGAAGCAGAGCTGGTCGATGAAGACGGCGGTGCCCCGTGCGGCCGTGGCGTCCGAGTGGCAGCTCCCGCCGGCGCTCGCAGGCGCCGCGCCCACGATCGCCCCCATCCCGCCGAGCACCAGCGCCATCACGCTCCACGTGATCGACCGAAGGATCCGCGATCTGGTCATGGTGGCCATGCCTCCTCCTCCCGGAGCTCACCCGATTCGGTCTCTCTACACCGCGGGGCAACGGTCGGTTCCGATCCGCGGCGCCGGCCGGAAGTCCCGCCCAGGGCGGGTCGAACTCCCCTCATCGGCCGGGGTCGAACCGCGGCACATTCGGTCGCGCAGGCGGGGGAAGGAGGAGCTCCGATGGGACGGCCTGGTCCTGCCGGTGGGGTCGGCAGCGTGCTGGTGGTCGAGGACGATCCGAACGAGCGTGAGCGGATGGCTGCCTGGCTGGAGCGCGAGGGGCTTGAGGTCATGACCTGCCCGGGCCCCATGTATCCCGAGTACGGCTGCGTGGGGGCCCGAGCGGGTCGGTGTCCGCTGGCAGACGCCGCCGACGTGGTGGTCCTTGACCTCTGGCTCGGCAGCGACGCCGCCATCCAGGGCGTGTCCGGGCGGCGGCTCCTGCGCCACTACCTGGCGTGGGGCAAGCCCGTGCTGGCGTTCGTCCATGGCCGGGACCGCGGCCGGCTCCCGCTGGAGGATGTCGGCGTCCTGGACTGGCCACCGGAGCGGCGGGAGCTGGTGGAGAGCGTCCTGGCCAGCCTGCCCCGGTAACCGCGCTCACCGGGGAGGACCGGCGCTAGCTCGATCGGGCGCCGAGCGGGCGGGGTGGGGCCGGCGCCTCCAGGCGCACCCTGGCATCGACGATCGCCGCGCCCCGGGGAAGGGCGATGACCGGGTTGCAGTCCATCTCGGCGATCTCGGAGTGGGCCTCGACCATGGCGCTCACCCGAAGAAGGAGCTCGGCCAGCGCGGGCACGTCGGCCGGGGGTGTCCCGCGGTAGCCCTGGAGCAGCGGGAAGGCCGCCGTCGACCGCAGCATCTCCGCGGCGTCGAGGTCGGACAGAGGGGTGATCCGGACACTCACGTCCTTCACCAGCTCGACCGCGGTGCCTCCCGCCCCGCAGGCGATCACCGGCCCGAACAGGTGGTCGTGCACCACGCCGATCAGCATCTCCACCCCTCCGGAGACCATCCGCTGCACCAGGTAGGCCTCGACGGGAGCGCCCTGGGCGCCCTGCACCGCCTCCGCCATCCGTTCGGCCGCCTCGGTCACCGCGACCGGGCCCGTGAGGCCCAGCCGAACCGCTCCGGCCTCGGTCTTGTGCACCAGGCCGGGTGCCTCGGCCTTGAGCGCTACCGGACCGCCCAGCGCCTCCGCCGCGTCTCCGGCCGCCTCGGGCGTGGCCGCCAGGCGCCACTTCACCAGGGGCAGGCCGTAGCACGCGAACAGCTCGGCCACCTCCGCCGGGCGCAGCCAGCGCGGGCCCTCGGCCAGGACCCGAGC
>JBKPBM010000085.1:0-4348 GCA_046744325.1 Actinomycetota bacterium
ACCTCCAGGTGCAGCTCCCCCATCCCGGAGATCAGGGTCTGCCCCGTCTCCTCGTTGAACCTGACCACGAATGTGGGGTCCTCGTCGGCGAGCTTCTGCAGGGCGACCGAGAGCTTGTCCTGGTCCGCCTTGGTCTTCGGCTCGATGGCGACGGACACGACCGGCGTGGGGAACGTCATGGACTCCAGGACCACCGGAGCCGAGGGGTCGCACAGCGTGTCACCGGTGGTGGTGTGCTTGAGGCCCACGATGGCGACGATGTCGCCGGTGAACGCGGCGTCCTTGTCCTCCCGGTGGTTGGCATGCATCTGCAGGATCCGGCCGATCCGCTCCTTGCGGTCCTTGGTGGAGTTCTCCACGTGCGACCCCGCCCGGAGCGTGCCCGAGTAGAGCCGGATGTAGGTCAGCCGTCCCACGTAGGGATCGGACATGATCTTGAACGCAAGCGCCGAGAAGGGCTGGTCGTCGGACTGGTTGCGCCGGACATCCTCCCCGTCCGGCGTCAGGCCGTGCACGGGCGGGACGTCGGCCGGTGAGGGCAGGTAGGCCACGATCGCGTCGAGCAACGGCTGGATGGCCTTGTTCTTGAACGCCGAGCCGCACAGGACCGGCGTTCCCGACCCTTCGAGGGTGGCCGTGCGGACGGCCCGGCGGAGCTCGTCGATGTTGGGCTCCTCCTCGTGGACGAACTTCTCCATGAGCGATTCGTCGTGGTCGGCGAGCTGTTCGAACAGGCGATGGTGCCAGGTCCGGGCTGCGGCACGGTACTCGGCCGGGATGTCAGTGGTCTCCCACCGCTCACCCATGCCGTCCTCCCACCGCAGGCCCTTCATCTCGATGAGGTCGATGACGCCCACGAAGCCGGCCTCCAGCCCCCAGGGGAGCTGCAGGACCATCGCGGTGGCTCCCAGGCGATCCTCGATCATCCCGACCGCGCGCTCGAAGTCGGCCCCGGTGCGATCCATCTTGTTCACGAAGCAGATGCGGGGGACCCGGTAGCGGTCGGCCTGGCGCCACACCGTCTCGGTCTGGGGCTCCACGCCGGCCACGCCGTCGAACACCGCGACGGCGCCGTCGAGCACGCGCAGTGACCGCTCGACCTCCACCGTGAAGTCGACGTGTCCGGGTGTGTCGATGATGTTGATCCAGTGGTCCTTCCACATGCACGTGGTGGCCGCGGAGGTGATGGTGATCCCCCGCTCCCGCTCCTGGACCATCCAGTCCATCTGGGCGGTGCCCTCATGGACTTCGCCCACCTTGTAGGACTTGCCCGTGTAATAGAGGATGCGCTCGGTCGTGGTGGTCTTGCCCGCGTCGATGTGCGCCATGATCCCGATGTTCCGGGTCCGGGCGAGCGGATATTCCCGGATCACCAGGGCCTTGGCCGCCCCTCCGGGTGCGCGTCCCGTCGCTCTCGCCGCTTGCGCCATCTCGTCCAACTTCCTCGCCGGGGTCGCCATCGCTACCACCGGTAATGGGCGAACGCCCTGTTCGCCTCGGCCATCTTGTGCATGTCCTCACGCCGCTTGACCGACGCGCCCTGGCCGTTCGATGCGTCCATGAGCTCGCCGACCAGGCGCTCGGACATCGAGTGTTCCTTGCGGGCCCGCGAGTAGTTCACCAGCCATCGCAGGGCCAGCGTCGTCCCCCGGTGCGGCCGGACCTCGACCGGCACCTGGTAGGACGCGCCGCCGACGCGCCGGGACTTCACCTCAAGCAGGGGCCGAGCATTCTCCACCGCCCGCTTGAGCGTGATCACCGGGTCGTTGGCCGTCTTCTGGCTGATCTGCTCCAGCGCGTCGTAGACGATCCGCTCGGCCAGCTGCTTCTTGCCGGAGAGCAGGATCTTGTTGACGAGCTGGGTGACCAGCGGGTTCTGGTAGATCGGGTCAGGCTCGATCTCGCGCTTGGTCGCCGCTCCCTTTCGTGGCATCGCTCTCTCCTCGACTAGGACGCGGCCTTGGCGCCGTAGCGGGAGCGCGCCTTCTTCCGGTCACGGACGCCGGCCGTGTCGAGGGTGCCGCGGATGACCTTGTAGCGGACGCCCGGGAGGTCCCGGACGCGGCCGGCCCGCACCAGCACGATGGAGTGTTCCTGCAGGTTGTGGCCGATGCCGGGGATGTAGGCGGTGACCTCGACGCCCGTGGTCAGACGGACGCGGGCGACCTTCCGAAGCGCCGAGTTCGGCTTCTTGGGCGTGGTGGTGTAGACGCGCGTGCAGACGCCGCGCCGCTGCGGCGAGCCTCGGAGCGCAGGGCTCTTCGTCTTCTTCCGCGGGCGCTCGCGCCCCATCCTGACCAGCTGTTGTACGGTCGGCATAGCTCTCTCGTCTGCAAGTCTCGCGCCTGTTCCTCTGGAGGAGTCCGATGGAGGCCGGGCCGGTTGGCCTGACCCAGGAAGCTACGGGCGTACGCTTCCTTGAAGTCCCACAAGAGGCGTCCTGATACCGCACGGCCCCAAAACGGACCGCAACCGAGAATCCTACAGACGGCGATCGGCTGCTGTCAACGCGCCGACCTGCGCAAACGCGTCCGGGAGGCGCGTAGTCTACAACCCGTTATCCCTGCCACGCCCGGAACTGGGGGGACGGTTGACATCGGGCAACGTGTCCGGGGTCACGGATGAACCGTGCGGCCGGTGGGGGACCCCGACGTAGGCCCGAGTCCCGATCTCGCTGGCCGAACGGGAGACCTGAGTCGAACGGGCCCTGGGGAACCCGGCAGGGCCATGGACCAAGGGAGCGGTTGCCATGCTGGATGATTCCGAAGACGTCCGCCGACGCGACGAGGAGGGCGACTTCCACCGTCTGCTCCCCTCCACCTGCCCTCTGTGCGGCTGCACCGTCCAGGTGGCGGAGGACGACCCGTCACTGCTGTGGGAGCCGGGCAGCGCGTGGGACGAGGAGTGCACGGACCGGGGTTGCCGATGCCACGTCGAGGCGGTGATCGGCGCGCGCCGGACCTAGCCCCTGGCCCAGGCCTTCGGCTCGGCGGAGCGGGCGGTCGAGGTGGCTCCGGCCCCTTCCCCGGGCGGCCGGGCTCGTTCCTGCACCCGCTCCACCTCGTTCCTCCGTGCGCAGGCCTCGATCAGAGGGGCCGCTGCCAGGCTGGTCACCACGGCGACGAGGATCACCGTGGTGTACATGGGCACCGTCAGCACACCCATCGAAAGACCGATCGACGCCATGACCAGGCTGGATGCGCCCCGCGCGTTTCGACCGGCCGCCACCCCGGCGGCCTCCCACCGGGACAGGCCGCCGAGGCGCGACCCGATCCCCCCGCCGACCAGCTTCCCCGACGAGGAGGCCACGAGCACCACGAAGAACGCGGCCAGGGCCGATCCGGTGAGGGTGGTGACGTCCACCCTGATCCCCGCATAGGCGAAGAAGAACGGAACGAACAGGCTCGCTCCCATCCGACGGATGGGCTCGACGATGTCCCGGTCCCTGTCCCTCCAGGGCGTTCGATAGATCAGGATCCCGGCGACGAAGACGCCCAGGACGAGATGCAGGTGGAGGGCCTGGGTGACGCCTCCGCCGATGAACATTAGGGCCAGGACGAGCGTGGTCTGAGCGCTGGGCGATCTCAGGACCAGGCTCGCCGAGAACGCCTTCCTGACCATCCACTGTCCCGCGGTGAACGCCAGAGCGATGAAGAGGGCGGCCCCGGCCAGGGCGACCGTCACGCTGCCTCGATCGACGCGGTGGTCCACCGCCATCCCGGTAGCGACGGCGATGAGCACCCATCCGACGGTCTCATCCACCGCCGCCGTGGATACGGTGACCATCCCGATGCGCGTCTGGAGCAGCCCGAGGTCCATCAGGATCCTGGCGATGATGGGGATGGCCGAGACGGTGACCGCCGTGGCCAGGAAGAGGGCGAACACCGGACGCGACGCCACCGGTCCGATGAGCGCGCGGGGCATCCTCGCCCCGATGGCGAGGCACAGCGAGAAGGGAAGGAGGAAACCGCCCAGCCAGGCCCAGGCGACGGCCCCCGCGGTCCTCCTGGCGATGCTGAGGCGTGTGTCGAACCCCGACAGCAGGACGAGCAGGCTGACGCCCAGCCAGCTCATGAGCTCGAGCAGGTCCCGCTGGGCCAGATCGGAGGGGAACAGGGCTGCGAATCCACCCGGCCAGAGCTTGCCGAACAGCGAGGGGCCGAGGAGGATCCCGGCGGCCATCTCACCGACCACAGGCGCAACCCCGACCCGGATGGCCCCCTCGCCCCCCAAGCGGGCCGCCACCACCAGGATGGTGGCCTCGGCGAGGAACAGGAACAGCTGGTGCTCGCTCACGACCGACCCTTTCGTCCGGGGCCGTCGCCGCGGGCGGCGACGGCCCCGGAAC
>JBKPBM010000144.1:0-2300 GCA_046744325.1 Actinomycetota bacterium
AGGCACGGGCACCACGGTGGCCTGCCGGTCTCCGGAGGGCGTGGTCACCGTGAGCGCGGTCCCGATGGTGGCCTGCCCGGTGGGCACCCACGCATACCCGATGTTCTTCTCGAGGCGAGGGGAGAACAGGGCCGACGTCACCGCCCCGAGCGGGCGTCTCCCCCGGTCGGCCACGGGCCACCTCTCGTCGTTGAACGCCAGGCGGTCTCCGTCGATCTCCACGCCCACCAGCCTGCGGCGGACGCCCTCACTGGCCATCCGGCGAAGGGTCTCCCTGCCCATGAACTCCTGGTCCTTGTCCAGGTCGACCAGACGATCCAGGCCCACCTCGAAGGGGTTGTTCTCCAGGGTCATGTCGGCGCCGTAATTGAGGATCCCGGCCTCCACGCGGCGGATGTCCGAGGGACCGGTGGGGCGGATCTCGTATGGACGGCCCGCGTCCATGATCCGTTCCCAGAGATCGGTGCCCCGGCTGCCGTCACGCAGGTACACCTCGAAGCCCACCTCGCCGGTCCATCCGGTCCGGGTCAGCACGACCGGGATGCCGTCCAGATCGGTCTCCAGGAACCAGTAGTACTTCAGGGCGAGGGCCCGCTCGCCGAACAGGTGGCTGACCACGTCCTTGGACTTCGGGCCCTGGATCTGAAGGGGGGAGACGTCGGGCTCGCCCACCGTGACGTCCATGTCGAGGGCGGCCGCCAGGCCGACGGCGTACAGGAGCACGTCGCTGTCGGCCAGGGCCAGCCAGAAGTGGTTCTGGCCCAGGCGCATCAGGACCGGGTCGTTGACGATGCCGCCGTCCGGCGCGGTGATCAGGACGTACTTGCCCTGTCCCACCGCGCACCTCGACAGGTCGCGGGGGGTCAGCATGTTGGTGAACCGGAACGCGTCGGGACCGGTGATCTCGACCTGGCGTTCCACCGCCACGTCCCACAGGGTCACGTGGCGCAGGAGGTGCCAGTACTCCGCCTCCAGGTCGTCGAACCTGATCGGGAACAACGTGTGGTTGTACACGGTGTACCCCTTCGGACCGTAGCGCTGCTCGGCCTCGTAGAAGGGGGATCGGCGCAGTCGAGCGCCGCACTGCACCAGCGACATGTCGAACGGCTCCATGAGACCTCCCCTGGAATCGGAATGGGTCGTGGAACGATACCCCGGCGGACGCTACGCCTTGAGAACCCTGGGCTCGGTGGCGACCTCGTCGAGGTCGATGCTCAGGGCCAGGACCTCGTCCCTGATCCAGTCGAAGTGGGGGGCGAGATCGGTGAAGGACGTCGGGAGGGTGACCCGGATGCGGTCGGTCAGCTCGAGTCCGCCCTCCTTGCGCAGGTCGTTCAGGATCCGGATGAGATCGAGGGCCCGGCCCTCGAGCCGGAGCTCATCGTCGAGGGTCTGGTCGAGCGCCACCAGGATTCGCTCGTCTCTGGCGCTCACCCACGAGCCTTCGAACGCGGGGGCGATCGGAACGGCCTTGATCAGCTCCTCGGCCGCGAGATCGATCCCGGCCGCCCGGACGCCACCGCCAGGAAGCTCCGCGTAGTCCCCAGCCTTGAGGGCAGCATGGACCTCCTTGACCCTCGGTCCGAGGCGGGGGCCCAGGACGGGCAACTTCGGGAGGAGGGAGGGCCGTGCCTCCTCGAACTCGATCGACTTGACCCGAAGCTCGTCCTTCAGCTGATCCGCATATGCGGCGGCTCGATCGACCCCCCAGACGTAGGCCCGGCGCAGCGGCTGCCGCAGCTTGATCCCCGCCTGCGCGCGGGCCTGCCGGCCTAGCTCGACCACCCTGCGCACGTCCGCCATCTCCTCGAGCACCTCGGGGTCGGGCTCCCGGGTGATCGGCCAGCCGGCCAGGAACACCGACCCTGGGGCGCCCTCGCACGCCCCTGCCACGAGGTTCTGCCACAGGTGCTCGGCAAGGAACGGGATGACCGGCCCGATCATCCGCAACGCCTGGACCAGCGCATACCACAGCGTCCGGAACGCGGACTCCTCCTCGCTCCAGAACCGACGGCGCGACCGCCGGATGTACCAGGTCGACAGGTCGTCGATGAAGGCATCGACGGACCGGATCACGGTCACGGTCATGGACGCTTCGTAGCCGGCGGTCGCGTCCACGACGAGCTGTCGGGTTCGCTCGACCAGCCAGCGATCGAGCGCTCCGAGGTCCCCGGCCGGTCCGCGGGCGAGGTCGTCGAACGAGGGTCGGAAGCCTGCCAGGTCGGCGTAGTCCACCAGGAACTTGACCGAGTTCCACAGCGTGAGCAGCTTGCGCTTGATCTCGTGCCCCGGGCCGTACC
>JBKPBM010000083.1:0-4391 GCA_046744325.1 Actinomycetota bacterium
CGTTCGGATCGGCGAGGGCGCGCAGATAGGGTCCACGATCGTCGAGGGGAGCGGAGGCCGCTCGGGCCAGCAGCGCGCCGGCGGCCGAGGGGTGTACGGCCGGCACCGCCCGGGCCACGTCGGCGGCGACCGCGGCCTGCCCCACGTCACCGTGCATGAGGGTGCGCTGGACCCATCCCGAGACCGGCTCGCCGGGGAGCGAGGAGAGGGCCGACCGGGCCTGCCCGGCCACCGCCTCGTTCGGATCGGCAAGGGCGCGGCCGAGCGCCAGGATCAGCTGGGAGGAGCCCTCTTCTGGCAGGGTCACGGCCGGGGCCGCGGGCGAGGCCTCGCCCGCGGCCCCGGCCCCCGGAAGCATCGCTCCCGCGGCCCGGGCCAAACGGCGCAGCGACTCGGTGGGGTCGTCCACCAGCGGCGCCACGGCGCGGAGGGAATCCTCACCACCCTCGGCGATCAGGAGCCGGGCGGCCCCCAGCCTGCGGAACTCCGGGCCGCGGAGCTCGCCGGACAGGCGCGTGAGCCCGATCGCCCCGGCCACCGCGCCAAGCGCGGCCCGCTCGGCGGGAAGGGGTGGGGGATCGAGGGCGGCCACCGCCGCCAGCAGGGCTTCGACCCCGGCGGCGTGGGGGAGGGTCGTGTCCAGCATCCCGGGTAGGAGCCGGAGGGCGGCCTGCTGGGCGAGCGGCCACGCTCGCGCCGCCACCAGCGGCGCGACCAGCGGAAGGGTCGACGGCCCCGCTGCTGCAGCCAGGCGGACGACCGCGGCACGCGCGGCGTCGTCGGGATCCTGCAACGCCCTGGCCAGCACGCCATACGGGACGGGAGTCCCGGCCGCACCCAACGCTCGTGCGGCCATCGCCCGCAGGGCGGGGTCGGGGTCCGACACCAGCGTCTGAGCAAGCGCCTGGAGATCGGGCGGAGACGCCCCCGCCACCTCGATCCTGGCCAGTGCCTGCCGCCGAACGCTCGCGTCGGGATCGGCGAGCTGGTGTGGAGTGCGGCTCGCCTCCGGCGAAGGGGTCGCCCTTTTGGGACCGGGTGGCGGCCTCCTGGAGACATCCGCCCGTTGGGGAGGCGCCGGCGCGCGCTCGGGGGGTGTTGGGAGGGAGCCGGCCTGGTCGAACACCGCTTCCACCGCATCGAGGATCGAGTGTGCCGTGTCCTCGCCCCCGTCCGGATCCCGGTCGGGGGAGCGGGGAGGCGGCTCCGGGACGGCCGCACGCGAGGACGTACCGGTGTCGCTCACCGGTCGCCCCGCTCGCTCACGGCGTGCCAGGCCAGGCCCATGGATGGTGCGAGCACTTAACCAGGGATCGCCTCCGGCTCACAACCGCCGAAAGACGCATTGGTCCCCCCGGCATTGGGCTGCCGGCGGACCGGCTCGAACGGGCTAGTTGGGCGTGGGAGGCGAGCCTGACCCTGGACGGTCAGGCGCCCCGGAGCCCGCCGGCGGCGGCGGGAGAGGAGCCCTGGCCCGGGTAGGACGGCTTTCCCATCCCCATGGCCACGGCGGCCATGGCCGCCTGCGTGCGGTTCGTCACGCCGAGCTTGCGGAACACCGCGGCCAGGTGTGCCTTCACCGTCTTCTCGGAGAGGTACAGGTGCCGGGAGATCTCGCGGTTGCTCGCCCCCCCGGCCAGCAGCGAGAGCACGTCGGCCTCCCGTCGGGTCAGTCCGGCGTCCTGGATCTGAGGCTGGTCGCGTCCCTCGGCCCGCTGGCCGTTCGAGGCCTCGAACAGGTTGCGCACCGCTCGGGGCGACAGCACGTTCCCGGATCCGGAGAGGGCGACCAGGATGGCCTGGGCGAGGTCCTCCGGCGTGGCGTCCTTGAGCAGGTAACCCGCCGCGCCCTCGGTGAGCGCCGTGCGAACGTACTCCCCGTTGTCGTAGCTGGTGAGCATGATCACCGGGACCGCCGGCCAGGTCGAGCGGATCTCTCGGAGCAGCTCGATCCCATCTCGTCCCGGCATGCGGATGTCGACCAGCGCCACGTCCGGTGGGGTCGCCTTCAACACCTCGACGGCCTCGTCGGCCGAGCCCGCCTCGACCACCTCGGCGTTTTCGACGCAATCGGCCAGCACCTTGGCTAACCCCCGGCGGACCAGGGTGTGGTCGTCGACCAGGAGGACCTTCACGACGCCACCTCGTGCAGGGGAAGGTGGGCGACCACACGAGTGCCCGAACCCGGGCGGCTCTGGACCTGGAGCACGCCTCCGACCTCGCTCACCCGATGCCGGAGCATCTGCAGCCCGAAGTGATGCCCCTCGCGCGCTTCGAGCTCCTCCTGGGGGGTGAATCCGCGGCCGCTGTCGGCGACCACCACGGTCAGCTCCGTGGGACCGGCCGCCAGCTCCACCGACACGCTGGTGCCGGGAGCGTGCTTGGCGGCGTTGGCCAGGGTTTCCCGCAGGACCACGTAGGCCACCGACAGGACGGGCGCGGGAACGGTGCTCAAGTCGCCCTGGACGCTCGTTCGGGCGGGCAGCCGCCACCGCTTCACCACGTCCTCCAGATAGCTCGCCAACGGCTCGGTGGGTCCGTCGAGGGCATCCTCGGGGCGCAGGAGATCGGCCAGCATCGCCCGGAGGTCGGCCAGCGAACGGCGGATCTCGGCCTTGGAGGTCTCCAGGGTCTCGACCGCGTCACCCGGGTCACGTTCGATGCGCCGGCGCAGGGCCTCGAGCTCGAGGACCGATCCGGCCACCGCCTGCGTCAGTCCGTCGTGCAAGGCGTACGCGATCCGGCTCCGCTCCCGCTCCACCAGCGAGCTGACGGCGCGGCGCCGGGACCGCAGCGCCGCGGCGGCGGTGGAGACCAGGCGGGCGACCACGCTCATGGAGACGGCCGACAGCGCGGGGCCGGTGGCCCATCCGGCCGCCAGTACCTCGACACCGTCGGACTCCCGCCCGTAGGCGGCGGCGATCGCTCGCGAGCTCATCCCCAGGCACCCGGCCAGCTCGTCGAGGGTCTCCTCGTCGACGCCGGCGCCGGCCAGCAGGACCAGGCTGGCCTGGAGGTCCCGGGGAAGTGCCGGCACCCGACGGCGAGCCGGCGCGGCCACGATCTCGATCCCCTTGCGCCCTTCGACCAGCAGGTACAGCTCGTCGGCGTGGATGGCCTCCCGGACGCCCTCCAGGAGCTCTTGGACCCCGGGTCCTGAGCGCGTCAGGACCTCCTGGGACAGGGAGAAGGCCCGCCGCAGCGACGCCACCTCTTCGTGGCTGCGCAGCGCGCCACCGGAGGGGCTCTCCGGCCCGGCCATCACCGACAACAGGGCGAGGTAGGGGCGAGCGCGCCCGATCCATCCTCCTCCTGCTCCTCCTGCGCGCTTGCTCGAGTCGAGGAGCAGACGGCCGCCGTCGGGGAGGGGGAGCGTGGCCATGCTGGAGCAACCGAGGGAGGCGAGTCGCCGCCCGATGCCGGGAATGGTCCTGGCGTCCGGGTACTCGGCCGCCTCGGGCGTGCCCTCCAGCGCCGTGGGGTCGAGCACCCCGTGCCAGGATCGCTCCGGCCCGCGCCGTTCCAGCAGGCGCCATCCGTCGGGACCCCGAACGAACAGGCTGGCGGTCTCGAAGCCGAGGTCGTCGCGGATCGTCTCGACCAGCTCGCGGAACCGCTGGCCGGCCACGACGCCCAGTGCCGGGACGGGACGAACGGGGGCCAACCGACGCGCCGCGCGCGTCTGGCGCGGCTCACGCCGGACCGGACCGGTGCGCCCACCCCCCGGCTCGACCTCGATCGGGCCGTCGAGAGACATCTGAACTCGAGCCTCCCCCACGCCTCGCTCTCTCCCGCCGGGGAGCGGTCTCAGCTTCAGACGTTCTCCCGACCCCCGAATGGAGTTCGGGGAAGGGCCCGGTGGTCGGTCAAGAGGCTGTGTTCGGTTGTCGTGTGGCTGAAGAGGTAGCAATTCTAGGCTCCCCTGCCGACCGTGCAAGCACTAGCCGCAGCCGCGTCCATGCTTGGGATATCGGTCGAAGGGCTCAGCCCCTTGAATGCGGCGCGATGACCGGGCTACGCCTTGGCGGAAGCCCGGTCGGCGCGTTCACCGGCCGCACCGGAGGGACGATCGGCGCCCGTCGAGGCCGCCACCACCTGGGCCACGTCGAGGACCTTGATCCGCTCGCCCTCGGCCTTCGCCCCGTCGTCCAGCATGATCAGGCAGTAGGGACAGGCGACGCCCATGGTGGTGGCTCCGGTGGCGATGGCCTCCTGTGTCCGCTCGATGTTGACCCGCTTGCCGATGCGCTCCTCCATCCACATCCGCGACCCACCCGCTCCGCAACAGAAGCCCCGCTCCCGGTGCCGTGGCATCTCCCGGGCGGTGAGGCCGGGGATCCGCTTCAGGACGTCCCGGGGCTCGTCATAGATCCCGTTGTGCCGGCCCAGGT
>JBKPBM010000170.1:0-2164 GCA_046744325.1 Actinomycetota bacterium
TTCATGCAGTTAGGGGTGGTCCATGCGCCGAAGCCCCACTCCGTTCGACTGCTCCGTCCCTACGCCATGGTTGCGTCGAGCACCGCTGGCGCGTCCGTGGATCGAAGCGGCAAGCCCGTCACCTATGAGGCCCGTAACGCCAGCGACGGGAACGCGGACACTGCGTGGCGAGCCGAGGGCGACGGCCGCGGCGTCTCCCTGACGGCTACCTTTGGGCAGCCGGTGCACCTCACGGCCGTCGGCCTGATCCCCGGCTACGCGAAGACCGATCTGAAGGACGGCACGAACTGGTTCTTCCAGGATCGGATTATCCAGCAGGTCGAATACGTCTTCTCAGATGGAACGACCAGCCGTCAGTCCTTCAAACCGCTTCCCACCCTTCAGACCATCCCGGTGAATGTGACGACCGACTCGGTGACCATCCGGATCTTGGCGACCGCTGCGGCCCATGGCCGCGACTACACGGCCATCTCCGAGTTTCAGGCCCGAGGGTTCTCTCCCTGAGAAGAGAAGGCGACGAGGCCATCACCCGCTGCCGCCGAAGCGCCCGTTCCACCTTGAGCCTCAAAGGGGTCTGCCTCACTGGGCCCATCAACTCAGGCACTTGGACCCGAGCAGATTGCTCTCTGCTGGCTGAGACTATCTCGCCGAGGGGTCGGGCGCATTCACGACCTGGCATTCACGGTCTGATTGCGGAACGGCTATACGGATCGGGTTCGGACTGTCTCGTACCCCTCGCCCTGGATGGCCTGTGATGCACGAACACGTCGCGGTCGTTCTCCGGAGAGATGATGCCGTACCCCTTCTGGAGATTTGAACCATGTCACCGTGCCAGTCGTCACGTGCAATCCCCTTCCTTCCTGTCAGGCGACTGGCCGGGGGCCGGAGGCGCCGGGGTCGAGCCAGGTGAGCTCGAAGAGGCCCTCGTACCTCACCACGATGTCGCCGGCGAGCCAGAGGTCGGCGGTCCATCCGGAGTCGAGGGCAGTGAAGCGCCAGCGGCGCGCGGCGAACGCGCCCACCGGTGTGGCGATCTGCTCGTCGCCAATGAGTTCGTAGCGCCGGCGGAGGCGGGTCGGGTCCAGCGTGACCGGCTCCAGGTGGACGACGTCGATCTCGGTAGTGCCGGTGAGGCGGCGCGCGGTGATCGCGTTCGTGGCGGGGGTGAAGTAGTCGAGGTGGACGTCGGGACCGTAGGGGATCTCGATCGGCTCGTTGTCTCGGTAGCCGGTCAGCGTGGTGCCATGGGAGCCCGATTCCAGCAGGATGTCGTGCTCGCGGGTGGCGATGCGCATGCGCGCGATGCGCCAGTCAGCGTCGACCGCGAAGTCGAGCGTCTCGTGGTGGGGTGAAGGGTCCGCGGCCTCGACCTGGCTGAAGTAGCGCCAGCCCATGGGCCCTGGGGCGCAGCGGAACTCCTCGGTCCCGACGGGTTTCCCGCCCTCGCCGAACACGGTGTACCGTCCGAACGGCATGGGTCAGAGCGTATCGGGCATGCTGAGGTCGTGGATCGACGGTGCTTTGGAAGAACAAGCGGTCCTCGACGCCGTCGGGGTTCTCGAACGCGAGTTGAGGCTGCAGGTCTCCGGTGGCCGCATTGGAGACCAAGTCGATGGCCGGAAGCACCGACCTGGCTGCTCCCCACGCCCGCGTTCACTCCCTCCTTGAGGGAGGGGGCGTCGCCCCGAGCCTCGACCCAGAGCTCACGCGGGACAACGACCGAACTCCCTCTCGTGGTACCGGGTTCGGATCACGCGTGAGCGGAAGGGAGTCCCGCAGGACCTGGGGCGGATCAGCGCGGCGGACCTTCGCCCGAGAACTTCCCCTCAGTACCGCTATGAACCGCACGACGCATTTCTACCCCCGGTTCCCATCGCGTCGAAGCAGAGTGGAGCCTTGACCGGTTCGGGAGTCAGCAGGCCAGGCCGAGCGATCGACTCAGAGCGAGCCGAGGATCGCCTTGCCGCAGATCGGGCAAGTGTCGGGCCGCACCTCGATCCCGTCGTGCGTGAAGAGCGTGTCTCCTGCTCTGAGCATCCCGAGAGCAATCTCCGCCCTCACCATCGACATCCAGGGCTTGGTCGGGTCGTGCGGATCGTCCGGGGCGTGCGGGTTCACGATCCCGATGTTTACGACGTGGCTGTGCATCGGATCGGCGAGAGAC
>JBKPBM010000349.1:0-5478 GCA_046744325.1 Actinomycetota bacterium
GTCCGAGGCAACGGGAAGGCTAGCGGGGGGACGCGGCCGCGCCAATCCCCCGCTCGGGGGATTTCACCCTTTTGTCAGGGGACTTGACTTGAGACGGTGCGAAGTCTCTCAGTCGGGCTCGACGGGCTCGATCCCCAACCGGTCGCCGCGCTGGCGATGGCGGTCCAGGAGCGAGAGCACGAAGCGCTTGCCCGCTTCCTCTCCACCGAGCAGCGTTCGCAACCCCTGCGTCGCGCCGAGCGCGCGGGAAGTCTGGGTGACCGCCTCCCCCACGATCCGCTGCGAGTAGCGCCGGATCCGCTCGGCGGCCAAGGGGTCATCCGACATGGCCCGCGTCAGCTCGTCCAGGGCTAAGGTCTCTTGGTCCTCCCGGTCCCCCAGCGCCCGCCGCACCACCTCGGCCGACACCCGGTCGAGCAACGGGACCAGCACGTCGGCGAAGTCCGAGACCAACGCGTCACCCACGTAGTGGAAGGCCTGGGCTTCTATCCAGTCTGACGGTTCGGTGTGGGCGAAGAACGCGTCGAAGTACGGCTTGAACCGTTCGGTCAGCCCCTCCTCGCCCAGCTCCTGGAGACGAGCGTGCATCAGCTCGTAGTTCTGGTGCTCGCGGGTGGCCACGCCCTGCTGCTCGGCGCGCCTGCGCCCGTCCGGGGCAAGCTCGACCGAGCTCTGGGACCGTCGGGCCCCACACCACTCGCCGTAGACGAGGGCGGCCAGCACCTCGGCCACGACGTCCGCCGGGCCCCCCGGCCGGCCCGGGCCCGATGCATCAGTGTCGGCGGACGCCTGCTCCTGCCGGCCATCGCTCATCCCGCAGGATTCTAGACCGTGGGGTCCGCCGCATCGCCGCAGGTCAGAGCGTGTCAGAGGCGGCTCCTACCATGTCTTCCATGGGCGCGGTGGTGGACCTCACCTCGTGGCGGAACCGGCGAGCCGGTTCGCCGGTCGGCGGCGGCGATCGATCGCCCGACGCCGGCACGAGCCCTCCCGAGGCCGGTATGTCGCGCCTGGACCGGGCCGTCGAGCGGCTGCATCGGCTCGTCTCGCGGGCCCTCGACGCGAACGGAAATCTCTCCCCCACGGTCGAGACCGAGCTGCTGGCCATCATGGGCGAGCTGACCGTTGGGCTGGTGCCACAGGCCGCCCGGCGGGCCGAACGGCTGGCGGATCGCCTGGCCCGGTCGTCGTAGACGAGGGTCGGCCGATGAGCCGCCGCGGGTGCCTCGTTGGTTCCATCTTGCCGCTAGGGTTGCGTCTCGAGGGACGACTCGAGTGCCGGATGCGACACCTCGGAGGACGCGGCGGGACCTGCTGGCCGGAGCGGCGGGCGGCCTTGCCGCGATCGCCGCCGAGGCGGGCATCTCTCGACTGACCCACGACGAGACGGGCACCGGTGCGCCGCGCTCACCGGGCGATGTGGCCTACCTCCTCGGCGCGCCGTCGTCGAAGCTGCCGTCGGGACTGGTGCGCGCGGACGTCCGGGCCTTCAAGCAGGACTCCGGGTCCGACTACCACGGCGCCTTCGTGGACGCCCTGTCGGCGGCGGACGCGGTCTACGTCCCGCCGGGCGTGTGGCAGACGTCGGCCACGGTGGAGCTCGGGGCGAACAAGGTCCTGTGGACGGACGCCGGGTTCGACCTGTCGCATCCCTCGGAGGGCGGCGCGGTCATCCGGGCCTCCGGCCCCGCGCAGGCGACGGTGCGGATGACGGGCGGGGGGGCGACCCTGATCGGGGTGGTGGTCGATGGCGCCGACCGTGCCGACGCGGCGGTGGAGGTGGCGGCCGACTCGTGCACCCTCAACCGCGTCACCGCCACCAGGGGCGCGACCTACGCGCTGAAATCCCTCGGCAACACCTGCGGGATCTGGGGAGGGCTGTTCCAGCAGAGCGCGCTGAATGGGTTCGCCACGTACCAGGAGGGCTCGGACCTGGTCATGTGGGGCTCCAGGGTGAAGCGAGGGCGGACCCCGCTGTGGGTCGCGGGGTCGGGCGGCATCTTCGCCGTGCTCCACGCGACCGGCATGAACCAGGACAACGGGGCGTCTGATTCCAGCGTCCACGTCTCCGGGACCCGCAACCAGTTCGTCGACCTGTACTACGACACCTCGGGCGGGCCCAGCCTGCTCCTCGACCAGGGAGCCTCCGGGAACCGGTTCGTCGGGATGACGATTCGCAACCGATACAACGATCCGTCCGCTCCGGTGATCCGGTGCGACGCATCGGACGGACCCGTGCGTGACAACCTGTTCGACGCGTTCTTCACCGACGCCGGGGACGGTCCGGGATGGAAGTACCTGATCGAATTGCTCGGTCCGAACGCGGCCGCCTCCCGGGGCAACGTCCTGGGTTCGGGCCACGCGAACGGCTGCCAGGCGCTGTGGAACGTCCGCCCCGCGCTGGTCGGTGAGATCGCCAGCGACGGCCTGCTGTCGCGAGCCGCGGGGTCCGTCGACGTCGGCCCCCGCACGAAGAGCATCTCCATCGCCCACGGACTCAAGGGCCGGCCGCGGTGGGTCGGGGTGGACCAGTCGCGAGGATCCGCCCCCGCCCCGGACGTCACCCCGACCGACACCACGATCGAGCTGGCCTGGGACCGGGCGCCCGGAGCCATCACCGTCTACTGGCAGGCTGAGCTGTAGGGATCGGCGGCGCGCTCAGGCGGCGCGGCGGGAGGAGACCAGCCGGCGCAGGTAGAGCCACCCCACGATGGCGGCCAGCGCTGCCGACGCCGCCACGAACGCGGTCACCGGCGAGGGCGCGCTCACCTGGGGCAGGCGTTGGCGGAGCCTGACCGGGCGACGGAAGTACCGGACCTGCCAGCCCCGTCGTTCGGCCTCCCGCCGCAGGTCGCGATCGGGGTTGACGGCCACCGGGTGGCCCACCGCCTCAAGCATCGGCAGGTCGGTGATCGAGTCCGAGTAGGCGTAGGACCCTTCCAGATCGATCCCCCGCTCGGCGGCCACGGAGCGGATGATCTCGGCCTTCTGGTCGCCGTAGGCGTAGAACTCCAGCTCGCCCGTGTACCGACCGTCCTCGATCTTCGCGCGGGTGGCGATGACCTCGACCGCGCCGAGGTGCTCGGCCAGCGGCCGCACCACCTCCTCGGGCGAGGAGGACACGATGAACACCCTCCTCCCCCGGGCGCGGTGCAGCTCCATCAGGTCGAGGGCCTCGAGGTAGATGTACGGGTCGATCAGCTCGGTCAGGGCCTCACGGACCACCTGCTCCACCTGGCCCTGCTCCCACCCGCGGGTGAGGGCCAGCATGCTCTCCTTGACCCGGTCCATCTTCTTCTCGTCCGCCCCGAGGAGCAGGTACACCAGCTGCGCGTAGGCCCCCTTGAGCAACGCGGACCGGGAGACCAGCCCCGCCCGGTACATAGGTCTGGTGAGGGCCAGCGAACTGGACTTGGAGATGACGGTCTTGTCCAGATCGAAGAAGGCCGCTTCCACGGCTGCCATCGTAAGCCACCCTCCCGTGGGTTCCATCGAATGTGTCGGCCCGCGAAGGGGATAACCTGACCGCCGCCGCACCTTCCGTCGCGAGAAGGGAGACCGCCTGATGCGCATGTGCCTGATGATCGAGGGGCAGGAGAACGTGACCTGGGACCAGTGGGTCTCCCTGGCGTTGGCCTGCGAGGAACATGGCTTCGTGGGGTTGTTCCGGTCCGATCACTACGTGTCGTTCGGGCATCCTGACGAGTGGGGGTCGCTGGACGCATGGGCCACCCTGTCGGCCCTGTCCGGCCACACCGATCGCATCCGCCTGGGCACCATGGTCTCTCCGGTGACGTTCCGACACCCGTCGGAGCTGGCGAAGGTGGTGGCGACGGCCGACCACGCCAGCGGCGGGCGGGTGGAGCTGGGGATGGGAGCGGGTTGGTTCGAGGGCGAGCACCGGGCGTACGGGTTCCCCTTCCCGCCGACCGCGGAACGTCTGGAGCGGCTGGAGGAGCAGGTGGAGATCGTGCACCGCTCGTGGGACCGGGACGAGGACGAGGTGAGCTTCGAGGGGAAGCACTACCGGGTCGAGGCGTTGCATGCACTGCCCAAGCCCCTGCAGGATCCCCACCCACCCTTGATCATCGGCGGCGACGCGAAGCCGCGGTCCGCACGCCTGGCGGCGCGCTTCGCCGACGAGTACGACACGACAATGGCCAGCGCCGAGGAATGCCGGCAGCGTCGGGACGCGCTGTCGGCAGCGTGCGAGGCGATCGAGCGCGATCCGGTGTCGCTGCACTTCTCGGTGATGACCACCACGCTGGTCGGCGCGGACGACGCCGACCTCGAGTCGCGCATCCGGCGGATGATGCAGCGTCGGGGCGAGGACGGCGATCCGGCCGAGTTCGCGTCGGCGTGGAGCCCGGGCCGGATCGTGGGAACCGTCGAGCAGGTCCTGGAAACGTTGGCGAGCTACTCCCAGGCGGGCGTGGACCGGGTGATGATGCAGCACCTCCTGCACGACGACCTGGAGATGGTGGCGCTGATCGGCGCCGAAGTCATCCCGAAGGCGCTCGACCTGTAACCCCCGCTATGCTCGGCGCCGGAGGCGTCAGGGCGCCTGGTGGGCCCCCCGGTCTTCAAAACCGACGATCGCGCGCAAACGCGATGGCGGGTTCGATTCCCGTCCGCCTCCGCTACAAGGGCTTTTGGGTTCGTCGCGCCCGAGATCCGAGGATTCCCGAGCGCCCCCACCGGACCAAAAACCGGTGGGGTGTCCCCGGAACGTGAGCGGCCCCGAGGTGTCGACACGGAGGAACGCGTCCCGACCTTGCGGCCGTTCTCCGCACCCCTTGGGGGATCCCCTATTGGTCCTGATCCACGTCGGACTGGGCGTGGTACTCGCTCGTGACTCTGGCCAAGCCACAGGATCTGGGCGCCGAAGAGGGGCGGTGATACAGGATCAGAGGTACGCGCCGTCTACGAAGAATCCTCTCACTAACTCCCGCCGTGCCCCCCGGAGGAAATGCGGAGAGTTGCGCCCGGTCCTCGCCCCGTGCTCCAGAGCCAGCGCCGGCTGGGTAGAAGGCTGCTCAGCGGCCGCCGCGATCCGGGCGAGAAGCGGCCGGCGAGCTTTCGTTTCGAGACGGGATAGCCGTTGACGAGCGCGCCATCTCTGACGCCGGCAGCCCGCAGGCCACGTCGGCAAGTCGGTGGGAGCACCAAGCGTTCCCGACTACCCGCTCCCCGTCGGCGCCTCCAACCACTCGCCGTCGGACCACTCGGGTTCGTCCTCGAGGAGGGCGCGATATTCGAGGTAACGCTGGTGCTGGGCGGGGTCATCGGCGTTTCGGACATAGGCGTCCCGGTCCTGGAAGACCGCCAGGATCAGCACCTCGTTCTCGCGATTCTCGGGGAACATCAGATACCCCCGCCGATAGCCCGGGACCTCCGCGTACGCGGGGTTCATCATGACCTCGGCCAGCTGATCCCGATTCTCGGGCCGTATGTGCGCACGTCCCACGGTTCCGTACA